>CAZDEX010000320.1:0-2444 GCA_964504405.1 uncultured Gaiellales bacterium
GCGTTCGAGGACGAGGCGGTGATCGCGGGCCAGGGCACGATCGGGCTCGAGCTCGCGGAGGAGCTCCCCGACGTCGACACGTTCGTTCTGCCGATCGGCGGCGGCGGGCTCGCGGCCGGGATCGCGATCGCGCTGCGCGCGCTACGTCCCGGCGTGCGCATCGTCGGCGTGCAGGCGGGCAAGACCGGGCGCGGCACGATCGCCGACGGCATCTCCGTCAAGCACCCGGGCGAGCTGACGATGGCGATCCTCGACGACCTGCTCGACGACATCGTCCACGTCGAGGACGAGCGCATCGCCGAGGCGATCACCCTGCTGCTCGAGCGCTCGAAGCTCGTCGTCGAAGGCGCGGGCGCGGCCGCGACTGCGGCGCTCCTCGACGGCAGCGTCGGCGGCGAGGGAGGGGAGACGTGCGTGCTGCTCTCGGGCGGCAACATCGACCCGACGATGCTCATCTCGGTGATGCGCCACGGGCTGACGCTCGCCGGCCGCTACCTCGTCTTCCGCACGCGCATCGCCGACCGCCCCGGCGCGCTCGTCGAGCTGCTCGAGCTGATTGCAGCCGAGCGCGGCAACGTCGTAGCTATCGAGCACCATCGCGAGGGCGTGGCGATCGACGTGATCGAGACCGAGGTCTCGCTGACCGTGATCACGCGCGACGAGGCGCACTGCTCGACGCTGACGGCCGCGCTCGAGTCGCACGGCTATACCGTCGACCGGCTGCGCTAGCTCCCGCAGCGGCGGAACGCGACGGTGTCGCTGAAGTCGGCGACGCCGCCACGGGCGACCGCGCGCACATCGAACCCCTCGCGCTGCAGGAGCGACGCGGCGATCGCGGCCCGCGGCCCGCTCTCGCAGACCGTGACGACCGGTCGTGAGCGGTCGAGCGCGGCGCAGCCGACCTTGCGCAGCAGGCGGTACGGCACGTTCTGCGAGCCCGGGATGTAGCCGCTGTCGCGCTCCGTCGTCTCGCGCACGTCGACGAGCTGCAACCCGGGCGATGCGAGCAGCTTCTTCAGCTCCTCGACGTCGAGCGTCACGAGCGTCTCGGTCGCCTGCGGGGCCACGACGTAGCCGGTGATGTCGAGGATCCCGACGGCCCAGAGCTTGCGCGCCGCCGCGTGCGCCTCTTCGCGCGAGCGCGCGTGCAACACGACGTGCTCGCCGGGCATGAGCACGAACCCGGCTTTCGTTCCGAACGACCCTCCGTCGACCGGCACGCTGATCGCGCCCGGCACGTGCCCCGCCGTGTAGTCGGCGAACGGCCGCACGTCGAGCACGGTCGCCTCGCCGGCGTCGGCGAGCTCGGCGGGCTCGTCCGGCTGCGTGACCCACGAGCCGCGGTTGAGCGCGACGACACGCTCCGTCGTGGGCGGGCGGGGCGTCGACACGGACGCGGAGACGAGCACGAACTCCTGCACGTCGCGGAACTGGAGCGCGTCGTTCGTCGCGCGCTCCCTGGCGATCGTCGAGGACGTGTCGCTGCTCATCTTCCCCCCGCACAGCGAGCCCGCGACGTGGCCGGGGTACACCTGCACGCCGTCGCCGAGCGCCGCCAGCTTCTCGAGCGAGTAGAAGAGATCCTCGGCGCCGTCGCGCGCGGCGACCGCGAGGTCGGGCCGGGCGGCGTCGCCGACGAACATCGAGTCGCCGGTCAGGACGAGCTCGTCGTCGACGAGGAACGCGCAGTGCTCCGGCCGGTGGCCCGGCGTGTGCAGGACGCGGATCTCGACCGCGCCGACGCGGATGATGTCCTCGTCGGCCAACGGCTCGAAGGGGTACTCGGGCTCGGCGAGGCCGTGGATCGCCACCGGGAGGCGGTGCTCGACCGCGAAGCGGCCGTGGCCCGAGACGTGGTCGGCGTGCGTGTGCGTCTCCAGCACGCGCTCGATCCGCACGCCCTGCTCCAGGTACTGCTCGATCGCGAACGCGGGATCGACCACGACCGCGACACCGGCTTCGGAGTCGCCGACGAGATACGAGGCGCAGCCGAGGTCGTGATCAACGAACTGCCGGAAGAGCAGCACGAGAGGTGATGTTAACCGCCTGTGCGGCGTTCGTTCGGATTCCCACCTTTCCCCGCTTTGAAGTGATACGCGATCGGTACCACACCCGTATGACACAGACACGCATCACGGCACTGCTGACGGCCCTCGTCCTGCTCGGCGTCGCGGCGGCCGGCTGCGGCAGCTCGGGGTCCGGCTCCGCCTCGGGCACCTCGACGATCGCCAAGGGCGGGGCGAACGGCCAGGCCCCGGCGACCGGCAAGGTGCAGGGCGGCACCGCCAACTTCAACCTCGCGAGCGACACCGACTTCGTCGACCCGGCGCTCGCCTACTACCAGGTCTCCTGGCAGTTCGAATACGCGACATGTGCAAAGCTCGTCAACTACCCCGACCGGCCGGGGACCGCGGGCTCGCAGCTCGTCCCCGAGGTGGCTGCGG
>CAZDEX010000321.1:0-2431 GCA_964504405.1 uncultured Gaiellales bacterium
GTCGGGCGCCGACGGCGCAGCGTTCGGGATCGTGATGGCCGTCACCGATCCGGACGCCGACCCACATGCGCGCGCGACGCAGATCATCGTCCCCGCGGACACGCCCGGCGTGGAGATCGTGCGCCCGATCCCGGTGATGGGACATGCAGGCCGCGGGTGGTCGACGCACTGTGAAGTGCGCTACACGAACGTGCGCGTGCCCATTGCGAACACGCTCGGCGGTGAGGGCGCCGGGTTCCTGATCGCGCAGAAGCGTCTCGGCCCGGGCCGCATCCACCACGTCATGCGCTGGCTCGGTCAGATGCAGCGAGCCTTCGAGCTGATGTGCGAGTACGCCTTGCAGCGTGAGACGTCCAGCGGGCGACTCGCGGACAAGCAGACGGTCCAGAACTGGATCGCAGACAGCTACGCGGAGATCCAGGCGTGCCGCTTCATGACACTCGACGCAGCACACAAGATCGACGGCGGGGACGAGGCGCGCGTCGAGGTATCGGCGATCAAGTTCTACGCCGCGAAGGTCTTGAACGACGTGATCGACCGCGCGATCCAAGTGCACGGCGCGCGCGGCATGACCGACGAGACGCCGCTCGCACAGATGGCGGTGCATGCCCGGGCCGGGCGGATCTACGACGGGCCCGACGAGGTGCACCGCCAGGTTGTCGCCAAGCGGATCCTCAAGGAGTTTGCGAACGGCAACGGGTGGCATTTCTCGTAGGTGGACTCGCTCCAGGGGAAGCTGCTGGTCTCGTCACCGAGCCTGATCGACCCCAACTTCCGCAAGACGGTGGTGCTGATCGCACACCACGACGACGACGGCGCGATGGGGCTCGTGCTCAGCCGTCCTTCGGACGTCCCGGCGGCCGATGCCGTCCCCTCCCTCGAAGGATTCCCGGGCGCGACCGATCCGATCTTCGTCGGCGGCCCGGTGCAGCCCGAAGCGTTCATGGTGCTCGCCGAGTTCGACGACGCGAACGATGCGGCCGCTCCGATCATGGGCGGCCTCGGGTTCATGCCGGCCGACTCGGAGCCGGAGGACCTGTCGATCGTCCGGCTTCGACTGTTCGCCGGCTACTCCGGCTGGGGCGCGGGCCAGCTCGAGGCCGAGCTGGCCGAGCCGTCGTGGATCGTCGTCGACGCCGAGGCGGACGACGCGTTCGCCGACGACCCGGACGAGCTCTGGCGCACCGTGCTGCACCGCAAGGGCGGCCCGTTCTCCCTGATGGAGAACATGCCGTTCGACCCGGGCCTGAACTGACGTCAGCCGAGCTTCTCGGCCAGCCCGACGAGAATGCCCTCGGGGCCTCTGACGTAGCAGAGCCGGTACACGTCTTCGTACCGAACGACCTCGCCGACGAGGTGGGCGCCGTGTTCTCCGATCCGGGCGAGCGTGTCGTCGAGGTCGTCCACGGCGAACATGACGCGGAGGTAGCCGAGCGCGTTCACCGGGGCGTTCCGGTGGTCGGCGACCGGAGCGGGCGTAAGAAAGCGTGAGAGCTCGATCCTGCCGTGGCCGTCCGGCGTCCGCATCATGGCGATCTCGACACGCTGGTCGCGCAGGCCGGTGACGCGCCCCGACCAGTCTCCTTCGATCGTCGCCCGCCCTTCGAGCTCGAGACCGAGCGCACCGAAGAACGAAACCGCGGCATCCAGCGACTCGACGACGATGCCGACGTTGTCCATCCGTTGAACCGTCACGCTTTCCTACTCCTTGAAGCGCGGCATGACCTGGCGGATCTCGACTGCCGCGCCGGGACCTCCACCCGCTTTCGACTGGTACTCCGGCACACCGACGCACGTGAAGAGCAGCGCCTCGAGCGGCTGCCCCAGGAGCCCGGCGATCTCGCTGTCGAGGAACGTCATCCCGGACGCGCCCGCGCCGAGCGCGTACGCGGCCAGGTGCAGGCGCCCCTCGACGAGCCCGCCTGCGAGCTGAGCCTCGCGGTACGCACGATCGTCGAGCGAGGAGATGTCGGCCGTGCCGATCACGACGAACGCCGCGTCGTGGGCGAGCCCTTGGCCGAGTGCAATCCGTTCGAGCTCGTCACGCAGCTCGCGGGCGTGGACGGGCATGTCGAGGTCGGGCCACCGGTAGAGGCCCGGTGCGATTCCCGCGACGTCGTGCACGACGATGAAGTGCGGGACGTCGATCCCACGCAGCGCGACACCGAGCGCGGTCAGGGCAACGTCGTTCGAGAGCCCGCGCGTCGGGTCCAGCCGCCGCTGCGAGCTGCGTCGCAGCACGACCGCCTCGACCGGCGGCGCGTCGGTGGCCGGCACACCCACCGGCGCACCCTCCTCCCACGCCGGGCCGAGCACCTCGGCGTCGCCCGCACGCTGCGCCGCCGTGACGAGCGGGAACTCGCGCGGCGCTGCGTCGACCTCCCCCGGCGACGCGGGACCGGACGCTTCGAGCGCAGGGTCTCCGCCGAGC
>CAZDEX010000322.1:0-2399 GCA_964504405.1 uncultured Gaiellales bacterium
CGATCTCCGAGGCGGTGTTCCTCTCGACCCGCGTCGTCGTGATGAGCCCGCGCCCCGGACGGATCGCCGGCCTCGTCGACATCGACCTGCCGCAGCCGCGCACCTTCGACACCCGCGAGGACCCGCGCTTCTTCGAGCACGTGACCGCTGTGCGCGAGCTGCTGCGCGGCGTCGGCGCCGACGAGCACGGCTCGGTGCTCGCCGAGGAGAGCGCGTGACCCTGCCGCGGAACCGCGTGGCCGAATGGGTGCCGGCGATCGTCGTCTTCGTCCTGGCGATCCTCGTCTGGCAGCTCTCGATCCAGGCGTTCCACATCCAGCGCTTTCTGCTGCCCAAGCCGTGGGCGATCGTCTCGACGTTCTGGACGCAGCGGCACGTGCTCTGGAGCGCCGGCTGGGTGACGCTCAAGGAGGCCCTCGGCGGCTTCGCGCTCGGCTCGGGCCTCGGCATCTTCGTCGCCGTCGTCCTGGCGCGCTTCCGGCGACTCGGCGACGCGCTGATGCCGGTCGCGATCGCGGCGAACGCGATCCCGATCATCGCGTTCTCGCCGATCTTCAACGCGTGGTTCGACCCGCTCTCGCCCACCCCGCGCATGGCGACCGCCGCGGTCCTCTGCTTCTTCCCGGTGATGGTGAACACGCTGCGGGGGCTGACCTCGGTCAAGCCCGCCCAGATCGACCTCATGCGGTCGTACGCGGGGAGCGAGCTCGAGATCTTCCGGCGCGTGCGGGTGCCCACGGCGCTGCCTTTCGTCTTCTCGGCATTGAAAGTCGCGACCGTCCTCGCAATGATCGGCGCCATCGTGAGCGACTACTTCGGCACCTTCGGCTCTCTCGGGATCACGATCAAGAACTCCGTCTCGCTGTTCGACTTCGAGACGGCGTGGGCCGCGATTCTCGTGGCCAGCATCCTCGGCGTGCTGATGTACGTCGCGGTGTCGCTCGCTGAGCGCTTTGCTCTCCAGTGGGATCCAACCCGTCAGGAAAGGGGTACTGCATGAAGAGGAAGTCCCTCCTCGCCCTCGCTGCGGTCGTGATCGTCGCGGCGGCGGTGACGGCGGCTCTCGGCATGTCGCGCGCGCAGGCGGCTCCGAAGCTCACCAAGGTGACCCTCCAGCTCAAGTGGGTCACGCAGGCTCAGTTCGCCGGCTACTACGCGGCCGTCGAGAAGGGCTACTACAAGAACGCGGGCCTCGACGTGACGCTGAAGGTCGGCGGTCCCGACATCACGCCGGAGCAGACCGTGCTCGGCGGCCAGGCGCAGTTCGGCATCGACTGGCTCCCGAACCTGTTCGCGACGCGCGAAAAGGGCGGCAAGATCGTCTCGATCGCGCAGGTGTTCGCGCGCTCCGGGATGACCGAGCTGACGTGGAAGAGCTCGGGCATCACCTCGATCGCGAAGATGCGCGGCAAGAAGGTCGGCGTGTGGTGCTGCGGCAACCAGCCGGAGCTCTTCGCCGCCCTGACCAAGAACGGGATCAACCCCGCGAAGTCGAGCGACGTGACGATCGTCAACCAGCCGTTCGACATGAACCTCTTCCTCCAGAAGAAGATCGACGCGGCGGCGGCGATGACGTACAACGAGCTCGCGCAGGTCCTCGAGTCGAAGAACCCGGCGACCGGCAAGCTCTACACGCTCGCCGATCTGAACGTCTTCAAGATGGCGAGCCCCGCCGTGGGGACCGGCATGCTCGAGGACAACATCTTCACGACGGAGAAGTACCTCCACGACCCGGCCAACAAGACGACGATCGTGAACTTCCTCAAGGCGTCGTTCCAGGGCTGGATCTACTGCCGTGACCACGTGTCCGACTGCACGAACATCGTGCTGAAGAACGGCACGGCGCTCGGCCATGGGCATCAGCTCTGGCAGATGAACGAGATCAACAAGCTGGTCTGGCCGAACACGAACGGCATCGGCCACGTCTCGAACGCGCAGGTCGCCGCCACGGCGAAGATCGCGAAGACCTACGGTGTGATCAAGAGCCTGCCGTCGGGCGCGACCAATTACGCCTACGCGGACCAGGCGCTCAACCAGCTCAAGACGACCACGGACATCTACGGCTCGAAGTACCAGCCGATCACGGTGCACGTGACGGCGGGCGGCAAGTAGCCGGCCCCGCTCCAGGCTCGAAGTCGGAGGCCGCCCTACCGGGGCGGCCTCCGTCGTTCTAGAGTCCAGGCCGAAACCGAGGAAGGGAGATCCGAATGTCCGTGCTGATCAAGGGTGGCCGCGTCATCACCGCGGCGGACGACTACGTCGCCGACGTCTTCATCGATGGTGAGCGCATCTCCCTGATCGGCGAGTCGCTCGACGTCAGCGCCGACAAGGTGATCGACGCGAACGGCAAGTACGTCCTGCCGGGCGGCGTCGACCCGCACACGCACCTCGAGATGCCG
>CAZDEX010000323.1:0-2390 GCA_964504405.1 uncultured Gaiellales bacterium
GTTGTAGAGCAGCGTGTTCGGGCCCCACTGGAGCGAGATGCCGTAGTGCTTGCCGCCGATCGTGTTGTTCGGCGGGGACTGGAACGCCTTGCCGAAATTGTTGAAGTCGGGGATCTTCGACGGATCGACGGGCTGGACGTCGTGCCCGTAGATCAAGCGCAGGCTGGCGTCACCGGACGCGGACACCATGTCGTACTGGGTGCCGCCGCCCGAGCGCATCAGCGTGACCATCTCGTCCGACGACCCGGCGAACTTCGAATGAACGGTGCAGCCGCTTTGCTGCTCGAACGGCTTCACCCACTGCTTGTACGTGTAGCCCTCCCACGCGATCATGTTGAGCGTGCCGCCGTGTGACTTGGTCACACCGGCTGCGGGGAAGGCGAGCGTCACGGCGAGCAGCGCGACCAGCGCCCACATGCACTTCGTCATCTGGCCTCCTGTTGGGGGGATTGCACCTCGTAGGCGTCCTCGTCGCGCCAACCGACGTGGACGCGCGTGCCCGGCTCGATCGTCGAGCCGTCGTTCTGCCTGACGACCGTGATCCGGTCGCCTGAATCCGTGTCGACGAGAATTCGCGTGAACGCGCCGACGAACACGACGTCGGCCACGGTCGCCGCTTCCCCGTGCCCGTTGAGCTCGATGCGCTCAGGGCGCACGGAGATGCGCCGCCCGTCGCGCTCGAGGATGTTCGACGTGCCGACGAAGCCGGCGACGAACTCGGTGGCCGGCTGCTCGTAGACCTCGCTGGGCGTGCCGACCTGCTCGATGCGTCCCTCGTTGAAGACTGCGAGGTGGTCGCTCATCGTCAGCGCCTCCTCCTGGTCGTGCGTGACGTAGAGGAATGTCATGCCGAGGTCGCGCTGCAGCGCCTTGAGGAACACCTGCATCTCCTGACGGAGCTTCAGGTCGAGCGCGCCGAGCGGCTCGTCGAGCAGGAGCACCTGCGGCTGGTTGACGATCGAGCGCGCGAGCGCGACGCGCTGCCGCTGGCCGCCCGAGAGCTGCACCGGCTTGCGATTCGCAAAGCCGTCGAGGCGCACCATCTTCAGCACCTCGTCGACTTGCCGCGTCCGCTCGTGCCCGCGGACCCCTTTCACCTTGAGCCCGTAGCCGACGTTCTCGGCGACCGTCATGTGCGGGAAGAGCGCGTAGTCCTGGAAGACGGTGTTCACCGGACGCGCGTACGGCGGTTCGTTCGTGATGTCGACGCCGCCGAGCGTGACGCGCCCTTCGTCCGGGCGCTCGAAGCCGGCGATGATGCGCAGGGTCGTCGTCTTGCCCGAGCCCGACGGGCCGAGGAGCGTGAAGAACTCGCCGTCGCCGACCCTCAGGTCGACGTGGTCGACCGCCACGACGTCGCCGTAGGTCTTTCTGACCCCTTCAACGCGCACTTCAGCCATCAAGCGTCAGCGGTCAATCAGACCCTGCAGAATGTCGAGCCCGCGCTCCAGCTCGTCGTCGCCGATCGTGAACGGGACGAGGATGCGGATCACGTTGCCGTAGATCCCGCAGGAGAGCAGCATCAGCCCCTCGTCGCGCGCCGCGGCCGTGATGCGCGTCGTCGCGTCGCCGTTCTGCTCGGGCAGCTCGAGCGCGACCATCGGGCCGAGCCCGCGCACGTCGGAGCCGTCGGGCGCCATCGCGGTCAGGCGCTCGCGCAGGCGCGCGCCGATCTGCTCGGCGCGCGGGCGGAAGCCTTCGAGGGCGTCGAGGATCGCTGCGGCCGCCGCGCACGAGAGCGGGTTGCCGCCGAACGTGCCGCCGAGGCCGCCGGGCGGCACGGCGTCCATGATCTCGGCGCGTCCCGTGACGGCGGCAAGCGGAAGGCCGCCCCCGAGCGTCTTGCCGCTCACCGTGAGGTCGGGCTGCACGCCGTAGTGCTCGATCGCCCACACCGGACCGGTGCGGCCGCAGCCCGACTGCACTTCGTCGTTCACGTAGAGGATCCCGTAGGTGTCGAGCTGCTCCTGTAGGCGCTTCGGGAAGTCGGGCGTCATCGGGACGAATCCGCCCTCGCCCTGCACCGGCTCGAGCACGGCGCAGGCGACGCTCGCCGGGTCGACGTCGCCCTTGAAGAGGCGCTTCAGAGCGGCGATGGCGTCGTCCTCGCTGACACCGCGGAACGGGTACGGCGCGGTCGTGCGGTAGACCTCGGGCGCGAACGGCCCGAAGCCCGCCTTGTACGGCACGACCTTCGAGGTCATCGTCATCGAGAGCAGCGTGCGTCCGTGGAAGGCGTTGTCGAAGACCACGACTGCCGGGCGGCCCGTCGCGACGCGCGCGATCTTCACTGCGTTCTCGACGGCTTCCGCGCCGCTGTTCAGCAGCAGCGATTTTTGGTCGGCGCCGCGGTTCGGGCTCAGCTCGGCGAGCCGGCGGCACACCTCGAC
>CAZDEX010000324.1:0-2389 GCA_964504405.1 uncultured Gaiellales bacterium
CGCCGAGAGGTCGATCGCCACCTCGTGCGTGCCGCGCTGCACGTTGATCAGCTGGGACGGAGCGATCATGTTGCGCAGGACGACGGTCGAGAACGAGGGCTTCGGCGCGCCCCAGTAGCGCTTGTTCGACACGAGCGTGACCTGCGAGGTCGTGCTGTACGAGGAGAGCACGTACGGGCCGCTGCCGGCCCCGATCGACGCCGAGGAGTTCAGCCACTGCTCGGCCTTGTCGGCCGTCGACGCGTTCGAGCCGTCGCTGCCGCCGTGTGCCTGCACCAGCTTGGAGTTGACGATGCCCGTGGAGGGGTTCGCCAGGATCGTGGGCAGCTGGCCGGTCGGCGTGAGCGTCTTGATCACGACCGTGTACGGGCCGCGCGCCTTGACGCTCGTCGCGGAGAGCAGGAACGACGGGTTGCCCTTGAGGTTGATCAGGCGGTCGAGCGAGAAGACGACGTCCGCGGACGTGAGCGAATCGCCGTTCGCGAAGTGCACGTTCTTCTTCAGCTGGAAGACGAACAGCTTCGCGCCGTTCGAGGCCTTCCAGGACGAGACGAGCAGCGGGACCGGATGGGCGAGGTCGCTCTTCCGGTACGTGAACAGCGTGTCGTAGATCGCCCGGTCGACGATCGACGCCGTCGGGTCGAAGGCACGCTGCGGGTCGGACGTCTTGATCGTGAACGAGTTGTCGATGACGAGCGTGGCGCCGGATGCATGGTGCGCACTCGCCGCGAGGGCGGCTGCGGCGCACGCCAGGGCGACGACTGCGGCGAGCGGCAGCGTGAGCCGCCAGCTCGAACGGGACGGATGCGGCAACGGGGCCTCCTGTGGTGGTGGTGGTGGTGGTGGTGGTCTATGGGACGTCGGCCGGCGCCCGCAAGTTGGCGGCCTGCGACGCCGGCGGTCGGGGGTCGAGCCCCGCAGTCTGGAGGAAGCAGGCCGCGCTGCGAAGGCCGCGCAGCTCCACGAGCGCAGGCTCTTCGCGCGAGCAGCGCTCGAAGGCGTAGGGACAGCGCGGGTGGAAGCGGCACCCGCTCGGAGGCCGTGCGGGGTCGGGCACCTCCCCGGGGAGCGCCTCGGGCAGCAGGCCGCTTCCGTCGGCGTGCGGGACCGCCGCGATCAACGCCTCGCTGTAGGGATGCGCCGGCAGGGCCCAGAGCGGGGGCGTCGCGCTGGTCTCGACGATGCGCCCGAGGTACATCACGGAGACCGCATCCGCGACGTGTCGCACGATCGCGAGGTCGTGGGAGATCAGCAGCAGCCCGAGGCCGAGGTCGCGCGCGAGCTCGCCGAGCAGGTTCGCGAGCTGCGCCTGGGCGGAGGCGTCGAGGGACGCGAGCGGCTCGTCGAGGACGATCACCGCCGGGTCGGCAGCGAGCGCCCGCGCGATCGCGACACGCTGCCGCTGGCCTCCGGAGAACTCGTGGGGGAACCGCGTCGCGGCGGCGGCGGGCAGGCCGACCAGCTCGAGCAGCTCGCGCACACGCGCGTCGCGCCCGCCGCGCAGGGCGATCCCGTCGCCGACCTGGCTGCCGACGGTCCGCCTTGGGTTGAGCGAGGAGTACGGGTTCTGGAAGACGAGCTGGAGGCGGACGAGCGCTCGCGGCCGCGCGCGGCGCGTCAGCGGCGTCACCTGTGCGCCCGCGAACGTCACGCTGCCGGCGGCCGTCGGGACGAGCCCGACCGCAGCGCGGGCGAGCGTGGACTTGCCGCAGCCCGACTCGCCGACCAGGCCGACCACCTGCCCCGGCTCGACCGCCAGGCTCGCGCCGGCGACGGCGCGGACGGCGACGCCGTCCCGGCCGTGGTAGTCGACGACGACGTCGCGGAGCTCGAGCCCGTTCATGCGGCGGCGTAGGGGTCGACGTGGCAGGCGAGCCGCCGGCCGCCGTGGTCCTCGAGCGGTGGGACGACCTGGCGGCACACGTCCCGGACGTGGACGCAGCGCGGGTTGAACGCGCACCCGGGCGGGATCCGGCCGGGGCTGGGCGGCGTGCCGCCGATCGCGACCAGCCGGCGGTCGCTCGTTCCCTCCGGGTGCGGCAGTGCGTCGAGGAGGGCGCGCGTGTACGGGTGCCGTGGCATCCGAAGGACCTCCTCGCGGAGGCCCGACTCGACGACGCGGCCGGCGTAGAAGATCGACACGCGGTCTGCGATCGCGGACATCACGCCGAGGTCGTGCGTGATCAGGACGACCGCGAGGTCGTGCTCGCGGCGCAGCCGGTCGAGCAGCCGCAGGATCCCGGCCTGGACCGTGACGTCGAGGGCGGTCGTCGGCTCGTCCGCGATCAGCAGCTTCGGCCGGCACGCGAGCGCGATCGCGATCGCGAGCCGCTGCCGCATGCCGCCCGAGAACTGGTGCGGGTAGCGGTGCAGGGCCGAGGCGGGGTCG
>CAZDEX010000325.1:0-2378 GCA_964504405.1 uncultured Gaiellales bacterium
CGATGCAGTTGATCGAGCTCGCGAGCAGGTCGGAGTCGACACCGAGCGTGCGCAGCCGCGCAATGGCGCTCGCGGCGTCGTTCGTGTGCAGCGTCGTCAACACGAGATGGCCGGTCATTGCCGCCTGGATCGCGATCTTCGCGGTCTCTTCGTCGCGGATCTCGCCGACGAGGATCACGTCGGGGTCGGCGCGCAGGATCGTGCGCAGGCCGCGCCCGAACGTGAGGTTGATCTTGTTGTGCACCTCGGTCTGCATGACCCCTGGGAGCTGGTACTCGACGGGGTCCTCGATCGTCGCGATCGAGCGCATGCCGTCGTTCAGCCGGTCGAGCGCCGCGTAGAGCGTCGTCGTCTTGCCGGAGCCGGTCGGGCCGCAGCTGATCACGGCGCCGTGCGGCTGCTCGATCGCGCGCATGAACACCGACTCCATGTCGGCGCTCATCCCGAGCGAGGGCAGCTCGATCTTCTGCTCGCGCTGCAGCACACGCAGCACGACCTGCTCGCCGTGCTTCGTCGGCAGCACCGCGGCGCGCACGTCGACCGGCTGCCCGTCGATGTAGACGACGAACGAGCCGTCCTGCGGCATCCGCTTCTCCGCGATGTCGAGCTGTGCCATCACCTTGACGCGCGCCGCGACTGCGTTCTGCAGGCGCTTGTCGACGGTCTGCTCGTCGCGAAGGACGCCGTCGACGCGGAAGCGCACGCTGACCTCGCGCGCGCCGGGGTTGATGTGGATGTCGGACGCGCGTGCGTTGACCGCTTTCCCGATCAGGCCGTTGACGAGGTCGGTTGCCCCTTCGAGCGCTTCCTCCTCGTTCAGCTCCGTCGCCGTTTCCGGCGCCGTGTCGCTGACCGCGACTGTCAGCCGGTAGGTGCGCTGGATCGTCGTCTCGAGCGCGTCCGGAGACGCGACCGCGAGGACGCAGTTGACGCCGAGCGCGAGCCGCAGCTCGTCCTGCGTCTGGATATTGGTGGGGTCGGCGACCGCGACCTGCACGCGCTGCTCGTCGAGGTAGCGCACCGGGAGTGCCTGGTGGCCGTGCGCGAAGCCCTCCTGGACGAGCCCGGCGGCCCGCTGGTCGACGGCGACCTGCGTCAGGTCGATGAACTCGAGGCCGTACTGCTCCGCGAGCGCCTCGGCGATCGCGCGGGGTGTCGCCCACTTCTTGTCGACGAGCACTTCCCCGAGCCGCTTGCGCAGGATCGGCTGCAGCTCGAGCGCCTGGTTGATCTGCTCCTCCGTCGCGTGGCCGTCGCGCATGAGCAGCTCGCCGATGCGGAGCCCTGCGCTCGACTGGGGGATGGATGCCGCTTCCACGGCACGTCTATCGGCCGCGGGGCGGCCGACCATGAGAGGCGGTTACGGGCCTAGGATCAGCGCGAGGAGCGCCTTCTGAACGTGCAGGCGGTTCTCCGCCTCGTCCCAGATCGCCGAGCGGTCGCCGTAGAGCACCTCGGCGGTGATCTCCTCGCCCGGATGCGCCGGCAGGCAGTGCATGACGAAGGCGTCGCCGGAGGCGTGGGCGAGGAGCGCCTCGTCGAGCCGGTAGCCCTCGAGGTCGCGGAGCCGCTGGTCGTGCTCTGCTTCTTGACCCATGCTCACCCAGGTGTCGGTGACGATCACGTCTGCCTGTGCGACCGCCTCCCGCGGGTCGCGGACGAGGTGAACGTCGACGGCCGGCTCGTACCCGGGCGGACACGCGGCGACCACCTCGTAGCCGAGCAGCTGGCCGAGCCGGGCAAGCGACGTGCAGACGTTCGAGCCGTCGCCGACCCACGCGACGCGGACGCCCTCGAGCGAGCCGAGCCGGTCCCGCATCGTGAGCGCGTCGGCGAGCGCCTGGCACGGATGCTCCTCGGCGGTCAGCGCGTTGATCACCGGGATCGACGCCCAGTGCGCCCACTCTTCGACCTCGGCGTGCGAGTGCACGCGCACCGCGAGCGCGTCGAGGTAGCCCGACAGCGCACGTGCGGTGTCGGGCAGCGACTCGCCGCGCGAGAGCTGCAGCTCCTCCGGCGCGAGGTGCACGGCCGCGCCGCCGAGCTGCACCATGCCCGCGGAGAACGACACGCGAGTGCGCGTCGAGTGCTTTGCGAAGTAGAGGCCGAGCGTCGCCCCGGGGAGCAGCGGTTGCTTCGGATTGGCGCGCAGCTCGACCGCGTAGTCGAGGATCGCCTCCGCCTCCGCGGGCGCGAGGTCGGATACGCGCAGGAAGTCGCGTCCCTTCAGCGAGACCTTCAGCGGTGTGGTCATGACCAGCGCTCCTTCGCGGCGGCGACCGCGGCCGAGACATCGCCGAGCCGGTCGCCGGCCGGGGGCGCCTCGAAGGTGCCGTCGCGGACCGCGCCCGCGACCTGCTCGTGCGCGTCGCGGAACG
>CAZDEX010000326.1:0-2354 GCA_964504405.1 uncultured Gaiellales bacterium
CGATCGGGACGGTCGGATTCGAACCGACGGCTTCTGCCTCCCAAAGGCAGCGCTCTGACCAGGCTGAGCTACGTCCCGCTCGCCGCAGTGTAGGCGGGCTAGAGGACCCAGTCGCCAATGCGCAGGATCGGCACCGCTTCGCCGTCCTTCGTCACGCCGTCGATCTCGAGCTCGTTCGAGCCGATCATGAAGTCGGTGTGGATCGAGGACTGGTTCACGCCCTTCGCGGTCCGGTCTTCCGGCGAGAGCTCATGGGCTCCGGGGACGGCCTGCACGATGGCCGCGCCGAGTGCGATGTGCGACGACGCGTTCTCGTCGAACAGCGTGTCGTAGAACACGAGCCCGGTCTTGCCGACCGCCGAGTCGCCGTCGACGAGCGCGACCTCTCCGAGCCGGGCTGCGCCCTCGTCGGTTGCGATGTGGGTCCGCATCACATCCTCGCCGCTCGACGCGGTGACCTCGACCGCGCGGCCGTTCTCGAACCGCACCTCGAGGCCGCGCACGATGTTGCCCTGGATCTGCAGCGGGAGCGTCGACCGGACGGTCCCTTCGGTGCGGCGCCAGTCGGGAGTGGTGAAGACTTCTTCGGTCGGCATGTTCGCGACGTGCTCGATCCCGTTCGACTCGTCGAGCGCCGCCTGCCAGTTCGAGTCCGGATGCAGGCCGATGGTCAGATCGGTGCCGGGCCCGCGATAGCGCAGATGGTCGAACCGCCGCTCGTTCAGCGATGCGGCGCGCTCCTGCAGGCGGGTGATGTGGTCGCGCCAGGCAGCGACGGGATCCGGCTGGTCGAGCCGGACGGCTTGGCCGACGGCGGTCCACAGGCGCTCGACATCCGGCTCGCCGAACACGGTCTCCGCCCAGCCCTCGCTCGGGTACGCGACGATCGTCCAGTTGCACTTGCCGTCGGTCAGCTCGAGCGAAGCCTCGGCGACCTCGCGCATGCGCGCCTTGCCGACGCGCTCGCCGTCGAGATCGGCGAACAGCTCGGGCTCGGGGTTGCCGCTGATCGCGACGAGCGCGCCGCCGATCTCCCCGAACTCCTCGAGGCGCCGCACGAGCCAGGCCGGCGAATAGCCGAGCCGGTCCTCGGACGCACCCTCGATGTGCGCGCGCCGTACGTGCTGGTCGGTGTAGAGGACGTCGACGTATGCGGCGCCCGACGCGTACGCCTCGCGCGCGATCGCGCGGGCGAGCGGCGCGTGCTCGATGAACGCGTTGATACCGAGGGTCTGGCCGGGCTGAAGGTTCAGTCCGACCTGGACGGCGAGCCGTGCGTACGACTCGAGTCGCTGGTCGTGGGCCACGGCCGGGACATTAGCGATGCGCGCCGTGCTGGACCGTACACTGGCGACCATGAAGCGACTCGTCACGATCGTGGTACTCGGCGCCGTCCTGAGCGGGTGCGGCGGAGCGAAGAAGCCTGCCGTCTACTCGCGGACGCTGACCGAAGCGTGCGTTCGCAAGCACCCCGGCGCCAAGATCTCACACAAGGTGGATTTCGTTGCATCCACGGCCGACGAGGGAGCCTTCCACGTTCACATGCCCTCGAACGACGCGACGGTTGTCTTTTCCGCGTCCCCTGAGGGAGCCACGAGCATCTCGAGCGCCTACATCCGGTTCCACGCGAAGAACGTCGGGATCGAAGACATCCTTCGCACCTACAAGAACGTCGTGGTGCTCTGGCGCCTCCATCCGAAGCATGATGACGGCCTCGTGATCTTGAACTGCCTCAAGTAGCGCCTTCCTCGGCGAGAAAGCGCCTGAACCAGTAGAGGAAGACGACGAACAGGACGGCCGCCTGTTCGCTCGACATCGTGACGCCGGCGATCTGCTGGTCGGTGAGCGGCGACAGTCCCCAAACGCGCGGCCTCGCGTCGACGTAGAAGTCGTAGACGGGGCGAGGGAGCAGCGCGAACAGCAGTCCGAGCGGTGACGCGAGGAGGAATGCCGCGAAGGCGTACGCGGCGCGTGCGCCCGGCACGAGCCGGCGCGGAACGTCGTGGACGAGCGGCCACCACACAACGATCCCGGTCGCGAAGTAACACGCATGCTCCAGATGGATCAGCCACGACTGGTGGTCGAGCGCGGCCTCGTACACCGCCGGCAGATGCCAGACGAAGTAGCTCGCCAGCCAGAGGGGAAGCGCGACCGTCGGATGCGTCAACGCTCGCCACGCGCGCCGCCGCGCGAGCGCGTCGGCCATGCCGCGCGAGATGCCGAGCACCGCGAAGAGGGGCGCCCACTCGGCGAGGATGACGTTCTGCAGGAGGTGCGCGGTCAGTAGGTAGTGCAGTCCGAGATGATGCAGCGGCGTCCAGAAGGCGACCGCAAGCAGGAGCATCGCGACCGCG
>CAZDEX010000327.1:0-2354 GCA_964504405.1 uncultured Gaiellales bacterium
TCGCCGTTCGCACCGCGCAGGAGGTTCGCCGGCTTGAGGTCGCGGTGCACGACACCGACCTGGTGTGCGTACGCAAGGCCTGCCGCGACCTGCGCCGCTTCCTCGCGCGAGAGCGTGCCGCCTTCGAGCGTGCCGCCGTCGAGAAGCTCCATCACGATCGACGGCAGGCCGTCGACCTCCGCAACGTCGTACGTGCGCACGAGGTTCGGGTGGTGCAACCGGCCCGCGATGCGCGCCTCGCGCAAAAAACGCGTCCGGAACTCCGGGTCATCGGCGAGGTGCGCCGCCAGCACCTTCAGCGCAACGGGGCGCTCGAGCTGCTCGTGCCACCCGGCGTACACCACAGCCATCCCGCCGCGGCCGAGCTCGTCCTCGACGCGGTAGGTGCTAATCGCGCTCTCCCTGGTGCCCGTCGTGCTCGTGGTGCCACTCCGAATGGCCGTGACTCTCCTGGCCCGGTGGAGCGGTCGTCACCGGCACCGTGGGCAGGCACACGGGTGTTGGCACCGCGAGCGCGTTGACGCCCGACATGAGCGATTCCGCGAGCGAGGTGGGCACGCGGTGCGCGTTGACGAGGGCGACGGTCTGCCGCTGCAGCTTCGGAATGTCGCGCGACTGCCCGCACGCCCCCTCGTGCGAGATCCTGTGCGAGAGAGCGATCAGCGGCGCGGCATCGCTTCGTGCAAGGTGCGGACCGCCGCCGCCACCGCACCCGGTGAGTGCGACGACGGTGGCGAGCAGCGCGAGCTCAGGACGAGGTCTCGTTGGGATCCTCTTCCGAGGCCAGCTCGAGCGATGCCTTGCGCACCGTCTCGAGGTGGCGCTTCTGGATCGGGAGCGCCCACTCGACGAGGTTCGACACCTCGCTGTTGCGCGCGCGTTCGTTGAGCGTGCCGAGAATCTCCCAGTGGCCGACCTCGCCGGCCTCGGCCATCGTCAGGAACTCGAACCCATCGAGCGCGTCGGAGGCCTCGTCGAGGTACGTCTTCATCATCTGCTTCGCCTTCTGCTTGACCTCGTTCGCCTCGTCCAGGATCGCGGTCTTCTTGCCTTCGAACGCGGACGCGACCTCGGTGCCGCGCTCCTCGGTCTCCTTCGCTTCCTCGCGCATGCGCTCGAGCTCGCCGACGAGCTCGTCGTTGCCGTCGTCCTTCGCAAGCTTGGCGACCTTCTGGCCTGCCTCCTGGGCCGCCATCGCGAGACCTACGACCTCGCCGAGCTTCGATTCCAGATTCGTCAACTCTGCCATTCGCTGAACCCCCCTCAGACGCCGTGCGCGAGCCGGGCTGCGAGCGCAGCGGGCAAGCCGTGCTCCCGGATCTCCGCCTGCGTCACGTCGATTGGATAGTCAATTCGCCGGAAGGCTGCCCGTCCCGCAGCCATGTCAATCAAAAGCCATGCGGCGCGGGGGTCCCCGTCGCGCGGTTGGCCCACCGAGCCGGGGTTGAGGAGCCAGCGGCGCTCCGTGAGGTCGACCTCCGTCCCTGCCGGCGCCAATCCGCCGGTCAGCGAGGCGCCGTCCCAGCCGAGCCCGAGGGCGACGTGGCTGTGGCCGACGAGGACGACCGGCGCCTCGGTCTCGAGGATGCTGATCAACGCGACCTGCTCGCTGAGGACGTAATCCCACACCGCGTCGCGCGGGCTGCCGTGGAACAGCTCCACGCCGGGGCGCACGGCGTGGGGGGTGAGCGTGCGCAGCCAGGCGGCCTCCTCGCCGCCGAGGACCTGCCGCGTCCAGAGCGCCGCGGCCGCCGCGTCGCCGGTGAACTCCGCGACGTCGATCGAGCCGAGCACGGCCAGATCGTGGTTCCCGCAGAGGCTGAGCTGCGCCCGCCCCCGGGTCAGGTCGACGCACTCGTTCGGCCGCGGCCCGTAGCCGACGAGGTCGCCCAGACACCAGATCTCGTCGGGCCCTTCGCCCTCGATGTCTGCGAGGACCGCTTCGAGTGCGTGGAGATTCGAGTGGATGTCCGAGATGACTGCGACGCGCATGCGAAGGGCGCCACGCTAGCCGTCGCCGGCACGATCGGGGGCGCTAGCGGTCGTCGGTCTCGGGCAGCGACTGGATGCCCGTGACCGTCTGGTACTTCGAGTAGGCGTCCGTCAGCGCATCGAGCAGCTCCTTCGTGAACTGCTGCGACATGTTGATCCGCGACACGACGACGCCCGGCACCTCGCCCTCCTCGACCTCGTGGTCGATCCGGGCGAACGTGATCGTGAACTCGTACGGCGAGAAGGTGATGTTCGCGAAGTTCGCGTAGACACCACCCAGGTGTTGGGGATCCAGGTGGATGTTGAGCTGGCGCTCAGCGGGTGCGTCGTCGTCCATCTAGCTTGACGATACTAGAGGCTTG
>CAZDEX010000328.1:0-2340 GCA_964504405.1 uncultured Gaiellales bacterium
CTGACACCTGTCGCGGTTTCGGATCGTGCAACGAGCCGAACTGGTGTCAGACACCGTTGCGAAGCTAGATCACGCCTCGAGCGCGCTGAGCAGCAGGTCGAGCATCAGCTGCGGGTCGCGCCGCACGCGGGCTTCCGGGCCACGCTCGCGCTTGTGCAGGTCGAGCGCGCGCGGGTCGGTCAGCGGGCGCAGGCGTCCCTGGCGGATCAGCTCTTCGTCGACGCCGCCGAGCCGGCCGCCGTAGGTCGTGTACACGGACACGCCGAGCGCGGCCGCCTCGCGGTTCATCGTGCCGCCGGCCGACACGACCAGGTCGGAGAGCGCGATCAGGCTCTGCGCGTCGACCGCGCGCTCGGGGACGATCACCGACGGAAGGTCGAGCGACTTGACGTAGTCGCGCTGCTCGTCCGTGCGCGGGATGACGAACGCGTGCACGTCCTCCAGGCCCCCGAGGTGCTCGAGCGTCATCGGGAAGAGGGGGTTCGAGTGGCGGTGGTAGAGCGACACGTCGGGCGGCGGCCGCAACACGACGAGCACACGCGCCGGGTCGATCGACCAGTCGCGCAGCACCGACTCGTCGGGCTCGAAATCGGAGAGGTAGTACTCCTCCTTCAACCCGGGGTAGCGCTGCAGCTTCGGCGGCACCGCCCCGTACGACTGCAGGCGCTCGGGCGGGATCGAGTCAGGCACGACGACGCGCGTCGCGGCGCGGCAGCCGAGCTGGTGCTGCAGCCACGCCCACTCGTAGTCGAACGTCGTCGAGCTGGGGATGCCGAGCCGCCGCGCGGTCATCGTCAGCTCGTGCGAGCCGTGCGCGAGCGCGATGTCGAAGTCGCGCCCCTTCGCCCACTTGCGCAGCGACTTCAGCCGGCCGCGCATCTGGCGCGCCTTGCCGACCGCCGATCGCCCGCCGTGGTGGCCGATCACGGTCGCGGTCATCCCGTGCGATTCGGTCAGCTGCAGCGTCTGCGCGTAGTCGCGGGCCGTGATCTCGACTTCGTGCCCTTGCGCTTCGAGCAGCTGCACGAGCGGCCGAAAAACGAGCGGATGGGCGCTCGCCGTGAAGTCGGCCCAGACGCGCATCCCGCGACGCTACCCGTTCACAGGGCGTCGCGGCTAGGCGACGACGCTCTCGAGCGAGACGTCGCGCGTCACGCCTTCCACGTGGCGCTCGTGCCAGAGCGTGAACGCGAGGAGGCCCCACAGCTGGCGCGAGAGGTCCTCGCGACCCGAGACATGGTCGTCGATCACGCGCGTCACCGCCGCGGGCTCGAAGAAGCCCTGCCGCTTCAGCGTCTCGGCGGACAGCGTCTCGCGCGCGAACGGCTCCAGCTCGCCGCGCAGCCACGCCGCGGCCGGGATCGAGAAGCCGCGCTTCTTCCCGTGCACGACGTCGTGCGGGAGCAGCTGCTCGACCGCCTTGCGCAGCAGGCGCTTCTTGGAGAAGCCGCGCACCTTGTGCTTCACCGGGAGGGTGAACGCGAAGTTCGCGACGACGGTGTCCATGAACGGGACGCGCGCCTCGAGCGACCACGCCATGGATGCGCGGTCGGTCTTCGTCAGCAGGTCGTCGACGAGGTAGAGCCCGAAATCGACGTCCTGCAGCCGCGTCAGCAGCTCGTGCCCCTCCGTCTCGGCGAAGCGCGCGCGGTAGTCGACGAGCGGGTCGTAGTCGCTCCGTCGCCCGGTGAGCTCAGCGCGGCGGTCGGCGTTGAAGATCTCCTTGTACACGTGGTGCCGTTCGAGCGGCGGCATCGCGGCCGCGCGTGTGAAGCGCTTGAGGCGGTAGTCGAAGCTCGCCTTCCTCGTCGAGGACGGGAGCATCTCCGCGAACGGGCGCATGCGCGCGGCGAGCGGCCCGAAGCGCTGGGCGAGCAGGTCGGCGACGTACGTGTAGTACCCGCCGAAGAGCTCGTCGCCGCCCTCGCCCGAGAGCGCGACCTTCACGTCCTCCGCCGCGAGCTTCGCGACGAGGTAGGTCGGGAGCGCCGAGGAGTCCGCGAACGGCTCGTCGAACGCGTCGGCGAGCGCGGGCAGGAGGAGCGCGGCGTTCGGCCGCAGCGTCAGGTCGCGGTGCACGGTGCCGTAGCGCTGCGCGACGGCGCGCGCGCCGTCGAGCTCGTCGAACGACGCCTCCTCGAAGCCGATCGAAAACGTGCGCACGGCGTCGGAGGACTCCTCCGCCGCGAGCGCCGTCAGTGCACCGGAGTCGACGCCGCCGGAGAGCAGAACGCCGACGGGCACGTCGGCGATCAGGTGCGCGCGCACGGAGTCGCGGAGGCGCGCGCGGCATTCCTCGAGCAGCTCGGCCTCGTCCTCGTCGTGCCGCGCCTCGAGCGG
>CAZDEX010000329.1:0-2331 GCA_964504405.1 uncultured Gaiellales bacterium
GCGCGATCCACCTGCCGAACACGAAAAAGGCCGCGGCGACGGCCTAGGTACGCAGGTCGCGGAAGCGCGCCCGGCTCAGGCCGCGCGCGCTTCCACGACGACCGCGATCGGCTCTTCGCGCACCTCTTGCACGCCCGGCGTGAGCGCGACGACGAGGCTCGTTACCGCGATGCCGATCGCCGCACCGAGCAGCGTCCACTCCGTGCCGACCGCGCGCGCGATCAGCGGGAAGACGACGAGGCCGAGCGGCATGAAGACGAACGACATGAGGATGTCGTACGACCGAACGCGCGCGAACACGCTCGCCGGGATGTCGCGCTGCAGCGACGTCTCCCACCACGTGTTGCCGAGCGCGACGGACGCCATGCCGATGGCCCACGCGACGACGATCAAGACGACCGGTAGCGGGCCGGCGAGCGCCGCCAAAGGCAGCGCGATCAGCATGCACGCGGCGAAGCACGCCGAGATCGGGTGACGCGGCCGGAAGCGCACGGACGCGAGGCTGCCGAGGATTGCGCCGATCGCACCGGCCGCCGACACGATCCCCCAGTCGCGCGCGCCGCCGAAGTGGTCGCGGAAGATCGGCGGCCCGAGCACCAGGAACGCTGCGAGGCAGAAGTTCGAGAGCCCGAACCCGATGATCGGCGTGCGCACCCACGGGCGTGACACCACTTCGCGAAAGCCCTCGCGCAGCTCGACGAGGAAACGGCTCGACTCGGCCCGGGCATGAGCAGGCACCTTCAACTGGAAGAGGAAGAACGCGCTCACGACGAAGCTGGTCGCGTCGATCGCGAAGACCCAGCCCGTTCCCGCGATCGCGATCAGCCCGCCCGACGCTGCCGGCCCGAAGATGTTCATCGAGTTTCGCGAGAGGTTGAGCAACGCATTGGCCGGCTGCAGACACTCGGACGAGATCGTCTGCGGCACGAGCCCGTCGGAGGCAGGCCCGAAGAACGCGGAGGCCGCGCCGAAGATGGCGCTCGTGACGAAGAAGAGCGGTAGCGTCATGTGGTCGGTCAGCAGCATTACCGCGATGAACGCCTGCACGACCCCGCGGACGAGATCGCAGGCGAGCATCACGAAGCGCCGCGGCAGCCGGTCGGCGATGACGCCGCCCGCCAGCGTGAAGACGACGCGGGAGCCCATCAACGCGGCCAGCACCCCGCCGAGCGCGACCGCCGAATGGCCGACCGAGAGCACCGCGAACGTCAACGCCACCGGGACCAGGGCGTCGCCCGCCGCCGAGGCGACGCGCCCGAGCCAGAGCAGCCTGAACGGGCGTTGCCGCAGTGGGACGAACGCTCCCCCATTCCCCACGGAAAGCACCCTAGTCCGTATCCGCTCAGGTTTCCACGCCGTTCTCTTCAGGAGATGGTCGTCGCATCGGGGGATGTGCGCCTGCCCAGGTTTCTTCGGCGGCAGGCGCGAGCCGAGGTAGATCGGCTCTATCGCAGGCACTCGGACGAGGTGTTCCGCTATGCCCTGATGGTGTTGCGGTCTCGGCCGGACGCCGAGGACATCACCCAGACCGTCTTCGTCCGCGCCCTCCGGGCGCTCGAGCGCGGGGAGAAGGTACGGACGCCGCGCCACTGGCTGATCAAGATCGCCCACAACGAGTGCCGCCGGCTCCTCTCCCAGCGCAAGGTGCACGCGGAACTGCCGGACGAGATCGCGGTCGAGCCCACCGAGCGCGCGGATGTCGCGGAGCTCCGCAAGGCGATGGCGGCCCTCCCGGAGGCGCAGCGGCAGGCGCTCTGCCTGCGCGAGCTCGAGGGGCGCACCTACGTCGAGATCGCCACGGCCCTCGGCCTGACGGTCTCCGCGGTCGAGACCCTGATCTTCCGCGCGCGGCGGACGCTGCGCGAGCAGATCGAGGCGTCGATGTCGTGCGAGGACTTCGTCCTGCTGCTCGACGATCCGGACGCCCGCTCGCGCATCCGGGCGCACGCCCGTGTCTGTGCCGACTGCGCGACGCTCGAGCGCCAGGCCCGCGGCCGCAAGAGCGCGCTGAAGCGGATCGCCTCGATGCTCGGCCTGCCGATCTGGGGCACGAAGCTCGCCGCGATCGGCCTGACCGCCGCCGCGGTCGCCGCGACGGCGGCCCCCGTCCTCAATCCGATTCCGCGCAGCGGAACCAGATTGAAGGGTTCCACTCCGGCAACGGTCGCACCTCGCCCAGCGGTCGCGCCGAAAGAGACGGTGTCCGGCACCCACCCGGTGTCAGGCACCCACCGGGGTGCGAAGGCCTCCGCGCCCGCGCCCGCGCCCACGCCCGCGCCGGCTCAGGCGCCCGCGAAGCTGCGCCCCGTCCCGTCGCGTCCGGCCTCGGCG
>CAZDEX010000330.1:0-2286 GCA_964504405.1 uncultured Gaiellales bacterium
CGTCTGACGCGAAAACGTTTTTGACGCGCATGCGTCGCTTCTGATAGAACCCGCAACTCGTTCGGTCGGTAGTCGACCGGCATGCACGTCAAGCGTCATTGTGTGAAAGGAGGTCAGATGTCCAACATGTTCATGCGCACGTCGAACGGCTTCTGGCTTCCTGTCGCGGCGTAGTCCAGGCCGCGCTCAGCGCTCGCTGAAGTCCGCTCGCTGAGAGCCCATTCGCGATGGCGTCACGCGTTCGCGCGTGCACGGCCGCACATCGACCAGCCGCGTTCCCGCGCGGTCCCGAGCATCGTTCCGTGACGGAAGGAGCACCGACGTCTCCAGACCGGCGCGCGACGGAGTTGAAGGGAGGATCCATGCTTTCTCACCAACCTGAAGTGAGTCATCTGCTGCACGTTGAGCACGTGCGCAAGCTGGCTGGGAGCGCATCGCGGCCGCACCACGCGGATCGCGCACGCTCGCGCCCGGTGCGGAGACCGTCACGGCTCGGTGTCGTGGCGCGGCAGTTGCACACCCGGACATGAGCAACGTCCAATCCGAGCGCGTCACCGGACGCCTGGGGCTGACCGACCAGAGAAACGGCAGCTCCAGGCGCTTCGGCTTCTAGGACCTTCCCTGGTGCTCCCGGAGCCGGCCCTCGCGAATCGTCCGCGCCATGTCGGCCGACTGCTCGCGGTACCAGGATCCGTCCTCGAACTCGATCGCCGGATAGCTCGTCTGGCCGGTTCCCTCGCGTACGGCGGTGCGGTTCTTGCGCCCGGGCCACGGCCCTTTGACAACCTCGTACTCGATACCCTGCTCGTCGAGCGCCTTCTGCACCTTCCAGCAGGGATGCGGGCCGAACTTCGCCCACATGTTCTTGCAGCGGTGCAATTTCACAGCCATCCGGCGATCCTCTCACAGTCGCCGTCAGCTCGTGTCTATGCGGTGAGCGCCGCGGGCCGCTCCGCGCGGCGGTACTCGACCGTGTAGCCGAGCTTGCGCGGCACTGCGAGCAGGCCCTCGAGATCTAGCTCGATCGTCGCGCCGGCCTTCTGCGTCACCTCGTCCTCGATCGGGAGATCGAAGTCGTCGGCGCCGTAGTCGAGCGCACGGAACGCCTCTTCGTTCTGCGTCAGCACCGAGGTGCGGATGTGCTTGACGTTGTCGAGGAAGATCCTTGAAAGAGCGATGTGGCGCCAGTACTCCTGCGGCGAGATCTCGCGGCCGCCGAACGCCGTGCCGTACGGCTTGTACGTCCACGAGAGGAACGAGAACAGCCCACCCGTCTCGTCCTGGAAGTCGCGCGTCCGCTGCAGGTGCTCGAGCCGCTCGTCGAGCGTCTCGTCGAACCCGATCACCATCGTCGCGGTCGTCTTCAAGCCGCTCTCGACGATCGCGCGCTGCGCCTCGAAGTACTCGCGGACCGTGTACTTGAACTTCGCGTGGCGCGCGCGGAAGTCCTCGGTGAGGATCTCGCTCCCGCCGCCGGTGATCCAGTGCACGCCCGCCTCGCGCAGCTTCGCCGCGGCGTCGGCGTACGAGAGGCCGGCGCGATCGGCGAGGTAGACGAACTCGGCGATCGTGAGCGCGTAGAACTCGACGCGGTCGCCGTAGCGCTCGCGCACGGCCGCGAACAGGTCGCAGTAGAACTGCAGCGGCAGCTTCGGGTTGAAGCCGCCGTTGAACGCGACCAGGTCGCCGCCGAAGTCGACGAGATCGTCGATCTTCGCGAACACGTCCGCGCGTGAGAGGACATAGCCGCCTTCCTGGTTCGGCAGCACGTAGAACGCGCAGTAATCGCACTGCGCGACGCACACATTCGTGTAGTTGATGATCCGCATCACCATGTAGGTGGCGTGCCTCGGGTCGTGCCACTGCCCGCGCACGTGGGCGGCCAGCGCCTTCAGCTCGTCGTCCGACGCGCTCGTCCAGAGCTCGCGCGCGTCGTCGACGGAGATGCGGTTCACGCGGGGACGGCCTCCTCGACCGTCACTTCCTCCGGCGCGAGCGTGTCCATGAACGAGCTGACGGAGAAGACCGCGTTGCCCGCTCCCGCGACTCCGTAGCCCGGCGGCGGCTTGAGGCCGTGCGCCTCGAGCGTCTCGCGATAGGCGTCGAGCAGGCGGATGTGGTACTCGAGCGGCGCACCGTCGGGGTTGTCGCGGCCGAGCGGCGTCGTCGGCTCGGGGCACCACGTCGTGAAGCGCGGCGTGATGCCCCGCGACATGAAGTAGTCTAGTCCCTCCGTCGTCGACGCGATCGCCTCGTCGACGGTCGCGAAGCCGAACGGCTTCGCCA
>CAZDEX010000331.1:0-2285 GCA_964504405.1 uncultured Gaiellales bacterium
CGCTAGTGGGTGGCGCGCGGGTCGAACGCGTCCCGCAGGCCGTCGCCGAGCAGGTTGAAGGCGAGGGTCGTGAGGAGCACGGCGAGGCCCGGCCAGACCATCAGCCACGGCTGCTGCGTGTAGTAGTCCGAGGCCTGCTGGAGGAGGTTGCCCCAGCTCGCGGTCGGCAGCTTGATCCCGACACCGAGGTAGGAGAGCCCCGCCTCCGCGATGATGAAGCCGGCGATCGACAGCGTCGAGTACACGATGATCGGCGCCACGAGGTGCGGGAGGATGTGCGACCGGATGATGCGGCTGTCGCTCGCCCCGGTCATCCGGGCGGCCTCGACGAACTCCTTCTCACGGAGGCTGAGGACGACCGAGCGCATGATGCGCGCCGGGTAGAACCACCCGAAGAGCGAGAGGATCAGGAAGAGGTTGAAGACGCCCCGGCCGAAGATCCCGAAGGTGATGTTGTTCAGCGAGTCGCCGATCGTCGAGGCGAGGGCGATGATGAAGAGGAGTGACGGGAACGCCATCGTGATCTCGGTCACGCGCGAGACGATCGTGTCGACCCAGCCGCGGAAGTAGCCGGCGACCGAGCCGAGCAGCACGCCGATCGTCATCGAGCCGAAGCACGAGAGCAGCGCAACCTCGAACGACACCTGGGCGCCATAGAGCAGCCGCAGGAACTCGTCGCGGCCGAGCGTGCTGTCCGCGCCGAGCAGCAGGAAGACCTTGTGTCCCGGGTTGAGCGGGTTGTCCACGTGCGAGAGCGGGCCGATCGGCTGGCCCTGCGCGTTCATCGCCGTATAGAAGAGGTCGTTCGGGCCGTGCCCGAGCATCGCCTGCGCGATCGGCGCGCCGATGAACGCGGCAAGCAGCAGGAGGATGATCGTGATCCCGCCGGCGACCGCGATCTTGTCGCGCTTGAACCGCCGCCAGACCTGCTCCCAGTAGCCGCGGGCCTTGATCTCGATCTCACCGAGCTCGGTGCCCGACTCGATCGCGACTGCACCGGCCAGGCCGGCCCCTCCTCCGAGAATTTCCTTTTCGGTCTGGGACACGGCGCGAGATTACCCGTTCGTCGACAATTCAGTGATCGGTAGACGCGATCCGGCGCGTTAAGCGCCCATTAACCACTGAGCGCGTCGGCGCCCGCGACGACCTCGAGGATCTCCTGCGTGATCTCGGCCTGCCGGGCGCGGTTCATCGCGAGGGTCAGGCTGTCGATCAGCTCGCCCGCCGCTTTCGAGGCGTTGCGCATCGCGGTCATGCGCGCGCCCTGCTCGGATGCGGCCGACTCGAGCAGCGCACGGTAGAGCTCCGTCTCGACGTACACCGGCAGCAGCCGCGCGAGGATCTCTTCCGGCTCGGGCTCGTAGATGAAGTCGGGCGTGTGACCGGTCGCGTCCTCCCCTGCCTCGCCCGCTCCTTCGAGCACCTCCTGCGAGATCGGAAGCAGGTCGCGCACGGTCACCTTCTGGACGAGCGCGGAGACGAACGCGTTGTAGACGACGATCACGCGGTCGACGTCGCCGTTCACGAACGCCTCGGAGACGGCGTGCGCGACGGCCTGCGCGTCGCTGTAGGCCGGCCGCTCGCTGAAGCCGATCCACGACTGCGTGACGTTCAAGCGCCGGAAGCGCAACGTCGAGGCCGCCTTGCGGCCCGTGCTGAACCAGACGACCTCCTTGCCTTCACCTTCGAGCTCGCGCATCAGTGCGAGCGAGCGGCGGATCACCTGCGCGTTGAAGCCGCCGGCGAGCCCACGGTCGGCGGTGACCGGGACGATCGCGACCTTCTGGACGTTCTCGCGCCGTTCGAGCAGCGGCAGGCGCACCGCGCCCGCCGCCTGCGAGACGCCGGCCATCAGCTCGAGCATGCGGTCCGCGTACGGCCGCATCGCCTCGATGCGCATCTGCGAACGGCGCAGGCGCGCGGAGGCGACGAGCTCCATCGCCTTCGTCACCTTGCGCGTGTTCGTGATCGAACGGACGCGCCGCTTCAGGTCCTGCGTCGAGGCCAACTACGCGTCCTGGTCCGTGCTCGTGCGGAAGTGGCTCTTGAACTTCTCGATCTCGCTCTTCAGCTTCTGCTCGGTCTCCTCCGAGAGGTCGCCGGACTCGCGGATCGTCTTGTAGACCGACCCCTCCGTCCGGAAGAACTCGCGCAGCTCCTCCTGGAACCGCGGCACGTCCTCCGTCGGGATGTCGTCGAGGAAGCCGTTGACGCCCGCCCACAGCGCGACGACCTGCTCCTCCATCGGCCACGGCTGGTACTGCGGCTGGTTGAGCGTCGCGACC
>CAZDEX010000332.1:0-2284 GCA_964504405.1 uncultured Gaiellales bacterium
GCGCGCCTCGAGCAGGCCCTGCTCGTTCTTCGCCGCGTGGTACTCGAAGTTCTCGGACAGGTCGCCGAACTCGCGCGCGGTCTTGATCGCCGCGACGATGTCCTCGCGGCGCGGTCCTTCGAGCTCGGCGAGCTCGTTGCGCAGCGCCTCGGCCTGCTTCTCGGTCAGCTGCTCGTGCTCTACCACTTCGAGCGGCCGCCTCTGCGCCGGGACGTGTACACGACACGGGGCTTCGCCACGGTCATGCCGGTCTCCTGGAACTTCTCGACGTGGCCCTGCAGGCGCGCGACGCGCGAGACCTCTGCCTGCTGCTCCGGGAGGACGAGCGTGATCCCGACACCGCCGCGACCGGCACGGCCGGTGCGGCCGACCCGGTGCGTGTAGACGTCGGGCTCTTCCGGCGGATCGAAGTTGATCACGTGCGTGATGTCGTCGACGTCGAGGCCGCGCGCTGCGACGTCCGTCGCGACGAGCGTCTTCACCCTGCCGGCGTCGAAGTGCGCAAGCGCCTTCTCGCGCTGCGCCTGCCCCTTGTCGCCATGGATCGCGACCGCGTCCACGTCGTGGCGGCGAAGCTTCTCGACGAGGCGGTCCGCGCCGGCCTTCGTGCGCACGAAGACGAGAGCCAGCCCGCGGTCGGCTTCGTTCAGGAGGTCGACGAGCGTCGCGACCTTGTTGTCGGCCGTCACAGGGACGAAGCGATGGTCGATCTCGCCGGTGCGGCGCTCTGCGGGCAGCTCGCCCTCGAAGCGCGCGGGGAAGTGCGTGTAGCGGCGCGCGAGCTCGCCGACCTCGCCGTCGAGCGTCGCCGAGAAGAACATCGTCTGGCGGTTGTCGCTCAGCCGGCGGACCAGCTTGTCGACCTGCGGCTTGAAGCCCATGTCGAGCATCCGGTCGGCCTCGTCGAGAACGAGGACCTGCACGTTGTCGAGCGAGATCAGCTTCCGATCGACGAGGTCCTGCAGCCGGCCCGGCGTCGCGACGATCACATGTGCGTTCTTCGCCTCGACGGCCTGCGCCTTCAACGGCACCCCGCCGTACACCGACGCGACCTTGAGGTCGTCGCCGGCGATCATTGCGAACTCCTCCGTCACCTGGACGCAGAGCTCGCGCGTCGGGACGAGGACGAGGGCGAACGGCCGGTGGTCGCTGCCGTTCTCGACGATCGGGATCGCGAACGCGAGCGTCTTGCCGGAGCCGGTCGGGCTCTTGGCGAGGATGTCGCCGCCGCGCAGCGCCTCCGGGATGACGAGCGCCTGGATCTGGAACGGGAATGCGATGCCGCGCTCGGCCAGCACATCGGCCACGGCCTCGGAGACCCCGAGGGAACGGAAATCAGTCAACTTGTCTCAACTCCTTCGGACGTCGAGATCGTGTGTCCGGTGGAGGAGACGCGATCTCACGGGAACGCGGCCTATCCGCATTCCGTAGAGACAAGGGTAGCAAGCGCTACGGACAGCCGGCGGTCGCGGCTACGATGAGCGTCGGAATTCTTCGGTGCAGCGGCGCCGGTCGAGGTGAAAGCGAGCGGCGGCGAGAACGACCGCGAGGCTAGCTCTCGCGATCTTCGAGCAGGCGCAGCCGATGCTCGAGCTGCGCGACGCGAAGTTCGAGCTCGTCCCATTCGTCCCGGGTCACGAGACCGAGCTCGCGCGCCAGCTCCTGCACGCGGCGCTTCGATCCCTCCCCCACGCGCAACGCATCGCCGCGCCAGCGGGACGTGACGTCGTCGAGCAGCGAGCGGGCCTCGTCCAGCCGGAGGCCGAGCATCGTCACGATGCGGTCGAGCGAGTCGTTAGAGGCTTGATGTCGATCGCCGGCACCCCCGGATGGTGACTCAGACACGGCGCATCTCGCCCGGGTCGGGCTTGAACGTAGGCACCGCTAAGCCCTGCGCCCGACCCGACCGACCTGCTTGGTCTGAGCCATCCCCACGGGCACCGAGATCGACATCAACCCTCTTACCGGGCTCTGCCATGGGGCCGCGACTTCCGGCGCTGCCTGCGCCGCTCGCGCTTCGCGGCGGCATCGCCGCCGTCGCCGACGGCGTGCTCGATCACGTCGAGGGGCGTCTCGGGGTTCGGCTCGGCCGCGGCCGCCTGCTCCGCAACGGCGAGCACGCGCGCGGGCGAGGCCTCGGCGGCCTGCGCCTTGCGGCGCGCGTAGTCGGGCTCGCGCTCCTTCCACCAGGTGAGGAGCGGCGCGGCGATCGCAATCGACGAGTAGGCACCCGAGGTGACGCCGACGAGCAGCGCGAACGCGAAGTCCTGGAGCGTCGCGCCGC
>CAZDEX010000333.1:0-2280 GCA_964504405.1 uncultured Gaiellales bacterium
GAAGGGCGGAACATGACGATGGTGCTCGGCCCAACGAAGAACGCAGGAGTCAAGAGAGATGCCGAAACAGAAGACACACTCGGGAGCGAAGAAGAAATTCAAGGTGACGGCAACGGGGAAGCTGACGCGCCGCTCGGCGAATCAGAGTCACAACCTGGAGCACAAGTCACCGAAGCAGAAGCGCCAGTTCAGTAAGTCGCTCGCGGTCGATTCCGCGAACGGGAAGACCGTCGACCGCATGCTGGGGAGGCGGTAGCGAATGCCTCGCGTAAAGCGTTCCGTTCACGCGCGCAAGAAGCGCCGCAAGGTCCTCGAGCAGGCGTCCGGGTATTGGGGCCTCAAGAGCACGAACTACAAGTACGCGAAGGAGCAGGTCGAGCGCTCCCTCGCGTACGCCTACCGCGACCGCAAGGTCAAGAAGCGCGAGTTCCGGAAGCTCTGGATCATGCGCATCAACGCAGGCGCTCGCGCGAACGGGCTCTCGTACAACCAGTTCATCTCGGGCCTGAAGCTGGCCGAGGTCGAGCTCGACCGCAAGGTGCTCGCTGACCTCGCGGTGGCCGACCCGGCGAAGTTCGGCGAGCTCGCCGAGCAGGCCAAGGCAGCGCTGAGCAGATAACCAGGCAGGCGGAGATCTTCCGCCGCCAGGCCGGCTATTGCGACGGCCGGTCGCCGCTCTACGCGGATCTGTGTCGCCGGCTCGCGGACGATCCGCGGGTCGGCGACCTGGATCCCGACCTCGACTGGGACTTCCCCCTGCGCCTCCTCGGCGGGCTGCACTACCTCGTGCTCGCGGGCCAGGCGATGTGGGACGACATCGGTGCTGCACTCGTCGAGCATCGCGAGTTCCTGACGCGCTGGACGCGCGAGCAGGAGGTGCAGACGAACGAGGTGCAGCGCGCCTGGGGATTGCTGCCCGGCTTCTTGTCGATCACGGACGGCCGCCCCTTCGACCTGCTCGAGCTCGGGCCCTCGGGCGGCTTGAACCTGTTGTTCGATCGCTACCGCTATCGCTACTCGACGGGTGACTGGGGGGAGGGCGCGCTCGAGCTGAGCGGCGACGACCGCGTACCGCCGCCTCCGGAGCTGCTCGAACGGCGCGTGTCGGTCGCGCGGCGGCGCGGGATCGACCTGAACCCGGTCGACGTCACGACCGATCACGGCGCACGTCTGCTGCAGGCGTTCGTGTGGGCGGACCAGACGGCGCGGCTGGAACGGCTGCGGCGCGCGATCGACGTCGTGCGCTCGGACCCGCCGGAGCTGATGCGCGGCGACTACGTCGAGGCGCTCCCCGCGCTCCTGCGCGATCGCGTGGACGGCGCACAGCTCGTCGTCTTCCAGACGGCTTCGACGATGTACCTCGAGGAGGACGGGCTGTCGCGTCTGCGCGCTGCGTTCCACCAGGCCGCGCGCGACGAGCCGCTCGTCTTCGTCTCGACGGGCCGTGCGCCCGACGACGATGGGTTCGCGCTCGACGTCGAGCGCTATCCCGACGGCCGCACCGAGCGGCTGGCGGTGTTCGACTTCCACGGCGAATGGCTCGATTGGGGACGATGATTGTTTCGAAGGACAACGAGCGGCTGAAGCTCGTGCGCAAGCTGCACGAGAAGCGCTGGCGCGACAAGCTCGGGCTGTTCTTCGTCGAGGGTGAGGATCTCGTCGACGCGGCGACCGCAGAGCCCGTCGACCTGCTGCGCGCCGACGAGGACGTGGAGGCGAAGCTGCTCGCGGAGGTGGCTTCCGCGCCGCACCCGCCGCGCGTGATCGGCGTCTACCGCCGCGAGGATCTCCCTCGGTGGGAGGAGCGTCCGGCGACCCTCGCGCTCTGGCAGCTCGCGGACCCCGGCAACGTCGGCACGCTCATCCGCTCTGCGGATGCATTCGGCGCGGCCGTGGCGTTGTCGGACGGCTGCGCCGATCCCACGTCGCCGAAGGCGCTGCGCGCGAGTGCTGGCTCGATCTGGCGCGTGCCGCTCGGCACGTGGGACGTGCTTCGCGGGACTCGTGTTGCCCTGGAGGCGCACGCAGGCGAGCCGCTGTCTTCGCTCGATCTCTCGGGCCGCGTCGCCTTTCTGCTCGGCGCGGAGCGGGAGGGGCTTCCTGCGGAGGTCGATCGTGACGTCGACGCCCGGATCCCGGTCGAGGGCGTGGAGTCGCTGAACGTCGCGGCATCGGGCGCGATCGCGCTCTACGAGTGGCGGCGTCAGCGCGACCAGTTCATCCAGTAGCCGCCGGCGTTGAGGTCGGCGGTCGCGAGGTCGGTGCCCCACGAGGCCGTGC
>CAZDEX010000334.1:0-2279 GCA_964504405.1 uncultured Gaiellales bacterium
TGTCAACGGCAATTCAAAACTCCCCACTTTGGGTAACTGAAAAGTCCCCACCCCCGGGTTCATGTGGTGGCCTCGTCCGGTCGGACGAGCCCGGCCTTCAGCTTGTCCTTGAGCCGGTACGAGTTCCCGCGGATGTTGATCGTGATCGCGTGGTGGAGGATCCGATCGAGGATCGCGGTCGCGATCACGCGGTCGCCGAAGACGTCGCCCCACGCACCGAAGCTCTGATTGCTGGTCAGGATCATGGGCCCGCGTTCGTAGCGGCGGCTGATGAGCTGGAAGAAGAGGTTCGCGCCGGTGCGGTCGATCGGCAGGTACCCGATCTCGTCGATGATCAGGAGCCGCGGGACGGTGAAGAGCTTGAGTTTCTCCTCGAGCTTCCCCTCGGCGAGCGCGGCGGTGAGCTTCGCGATCATCGCCGCTGCCGTCGTGAAGAGCACGCGGTAGCCGTGCTCGATCGCCTTGAGGCCGAGGCCGACGGCGAGATGCGTTTTGCCGACGCCCGGCGGGCCGAGGATGAGGAGATTCTCGCCGTGCTCGATGAAGTGGCAGGTGGCGAGCGTCTGGACCTGCTTCTTGTCGAGCGATGGCTGGTAGCCGAAGTCGAAGGCATCGAGGCTCTTCACGAAGGGGAAGCGGGCCAGGCTGGTCCGCATGGCGACGTTCTTCTCGCGCTTGGAGGCGACCTCTTCCCCGAGGACCGCGTCGAGGAAGTCGGCGTACGAGAGCTCGCGGGTCGTCGCGTCCTGGAGCAGCGCCTCGAGCCGCTCCCGGGACTTGAAGAGGCGGAGCCGCTGGAGCAGCTCCATGAGGCGTTCGAGCTGGGCGGGCGTCATGGCTGCACCTCCAGGCCCGCGGCCGCGAACGCGTCGTAGATGCTGAGGTCCCGAATCTCGACCTCGGGATGCGCGCCCGCGCCGTCGCGCGCGACGGGCGACGGCGTCGAGTGGCGCTGCCGGGCCGTCCGCGCCACGGCCCCAGGGCCGTGCACGGGATCGATCCGCACCTCGTGCTTGCCGGTCAGCCGCCGGTGCGTCGCAACGACGGCGCCGCGGTGCAGGATCCGGACCTCCTCGTCGCGGCGCACGACCTCGACGACGCGGCCGATGAGCGGGAACGGCACGGAGTACCGGTTGGTGTCGACGGAGACGAGGTAGTCGGTGGCCACGATGCGGCTCCGAGGGGCCTCGAGCTGGAAGCTCGGTCGGCTGGCGACTGTGACGAGATGCTCACGCTCGCGGGCGAAGCGGTCGATCGGTCGCTCGTGGGTGGTCCCGTGGACGCGGACATCCGCGATGGTCGTCGTCCACTCGCTGAGCTGGTCCTGGAAGTCGTCGTGATCGCGGAACGTGCGGCCCGGCAGGAAGTTACGCCGGAAGTACTTCACCCCGCTCTCGACCTTGCCCTTCGTCTGGGCGCGATAGGGTCGGCAGAGCCGCGGCTCGAAGCCCCAGTACTCGGCGAACGCCTTGAACGTCGCATTCCACACGACCTTGCCGCCCTCGCTGCCGGCGGGGGCGCATACGGTGCGGGGGCGATCGTACAGATGCTCGCGGGTGTGTCCGCCAAAGTGCTCGAAGGCGGCTTCGTGGGAATCGAGGAACTGCGCGAGCCGCTCGTCGGGGCAGGCGCGGTAGAAGCCGCGGCGGCTGAAGCCGAGCGTCAGCACGAAGATGTGGAGCTCGACGGGTCGCAGGCCGAAGTACACGCGCGCTTGCCCCCAGTCGATCTGGCTCTGCGCGCCCGGCGGCGTCTCGAAGCGCCGCTGCGTCAGGTCCGCGACGGCCTCTTCGGCGCGGAGCGGCCGGACGAAAAGCCTCACCGTCTCGTAGCTCCCGGTGTAGCCATGGTGCCGACGCAGCTCCTGGAAGAGGATCCGCGCCGAGTACCGCACCCGCGGCGCGCGCTCGCGCAGGAAGGCGGCGTGCTCGGCGAGCAAGGTGTCCGTCCGCTCCGCCCGCTTGTACGGCTGCCACCGCGCCTGCCGCACGCAGCGCCGGACGGTCTTGCGGTCGAGATCGAGACGGCGCGCGATCTCCGCGATCGGCACGCGCTCGCCGAACAGCCTGTGAATCTCCTCCCACCGATCCTGCCGGACCATCTCCACCTCCCCAGGCTCCTCGAGCCTCGGGGGCAGGGTCTCGGCGATCGGCACCTCGTCAATCGATTCCATCATCACCCTCCTCGGGTCAGGGGGGTGGGGAAATTTCAGTTACCGCGGCTGGGGAGAATTGCGTGCCCGCTGACACTGGCGGCAGCACGTCGACCACCTCGTCGAC
>CAZDEX010000335.1:0-2266 GCA_964504405.1 uncultured Gaiellales bacterium
GGGGTCCATCGTCAGCGGCTGCCCGACGACGACGGTCGCCTCCGCGGGCAGCAGCCCCCGCTCCGCCTCGTTGACCGCGCGCGACACGCCGTCGAGGCCGGGCGTGAGGTGCACGATCGCCGTCTTCCCGAGCCGCTCGTCGCCGCTCCAGCGTGGCGGCTCCGACAGCGCGAAGTGGATCTGCATCTCCGAGCGGCCGTAGCGGAACCCGCCCGCCTCGTAGCCTTCGAGCAGCCTCCCGTACAACTGCGTCGGCGTGACGTTGCAGACGACTGCGCGGCGCGCGCCGATCGTCGTGCGGTCGGCGGTCGTGACGCTGCTCGAGGAGACGCGCGTCACGTGGGCGCCGGTCTCGCACGTGCCGCCCTGCTCGCGGATGTACGCGACGAGCGCTTCCGCGAGCTTCGCTCCGCCGCCGCGCGGGATCGGCATGCCGCCCTCCTGCACCGCGACGGCGATCACCTGCGCCATGTAGCCCGAGGCCGCCGCGTCCGGGCCGAGGCCCGTATGGAGCACCCAGGGCGCGAGCAGCCCGTGCGCCCGCGGCGAGACGAACGTCTCCTCGAGCCAGTCGCGCGCCGAGACGAGCAGCCGGCCCGCGAAATCGCGCGCGCCGTCGCGCCCAAGGCGCCGCACCGCCTTCCACGCGAAGCGCGCACCGTCGCGCGACCACAGCTCGGTGCCGAGCACGCCGAACGCCAAGTCGGCCGTCGGGAAGAACCCGTCGAGCGCATCGAGCCAAGCCGTGCCGTCGCCGAGGTGGAGGCGGTCGAGCTCGGCCGCGTTCGCGTCGGCCGTGCGCAGCAGGAACGCGCTCTCGCCGTCGGGGTACGCGGTCGCAGTCGGATAGTCGGTGTTCAGGTACTCGAGGCCGTGGCGCGCGAGATCGTCCGCGAGCCGCGCGTGCGCCGGCCCGCCGACCCACAGCGGATGCCACGCGCTGTACACGTCGTGCTTGAACCCCGGCGCGGTGACGTTCGCCGTCCTGATCGCCCCGCCGAACCAGTCGTTGCGCTCGAGCACGCACACGTCCCAACCCGCCTTGGCGAGCAGCGCGCCGCACGCGAGGCCGTTCACCCCGCTGCCGACGATCACGGCGTCGTGGATGTCAGCCAACGATCTGCCTGAACTCCTCGTCCGTGACGAGCCGGCGCTGTTCCATGCCGAGCTGCTTGACCGCGGCGAGCACCTCGGCGCGCCGCTCTTCGGGCATGTCGAGGCCGAGCTCCTCCGCCTTGATGCGGATCGAGTCGAGGCCGCTCTTCTTGCCGAGCACGATCGAGCGCTCGGTCGCGACGAGCTCCGACGAGTACGGCTCGATCGACTGCGGGTCGTGGAACTGCGAGGCGACGGCCCCGCTCTCGCGGCGGTACAGCGTCTCGCCCGTCACGGGCTTCCACGGCTCCAGCTCGTACCCGGACAGTTCGCGCACGCGCGCGGACACGTCGCGAACGCGGTCGAGCCGCAGGTTCGACTCGACGCCGTACAGCGCGCGGAGCGTCAGCGCGACCTCGCCGAGGTTCGCGTTCCCCGCGCGTTCGCCCATGCCGTTGATCGTCCCGTGGACGTACGACGCGCCCGCCCGCACCGCCGCGACCGCGGACGACGTCGCGACGCCGAAGTCGTTGTGGCCGTGGAAGTGCACCGGCACGTCGACCAGCTCGACGGTGTGCCCGACGAGCTCCGCGACGGCCTCCGGCGACGCGATGCCGAGCGTGTCGACGACGACGACCTCCTTCGCTCCCGCATCCACGGCCGAGGTGTAGACCGCGTCGTAGAAGTCGCGCTGTGCGCGCGACGAGTCGACGCCGAAGAACGCGGCGTGGATGCCGTTGTCCGCCGCGAAGCGCATCGCCGACGTGATGCGCTCGAGCATCTTCTCGCGGGAGACCCCGATCGCGTTCAGCTTCAGGTCGGAGATCGGCGACTCGATCACGGAGTACGACACGCCGAGCTCGACGAGCGCCTCGAGGTCGGCGGGCACGGCGCGCGAGAAGCCCCAGATCTCGGCGCGCAACCCGGCGGCGGCGATCTTCGCGACCGCCTGCCAGTCGTCGTCGGACACGCGCGGGAACCCCGCCTCGATGCGGTCGATGCCGAGCTCGTCGAGCAGGCGCGCGATCTCGAGCTTCTGCTCCGGGTCGAGCACGACGCCCACGGTCTGCTCCCCGTCGCGCAGCGTGGTGTCGTACAGGCCCACGCGCCCACCGATCGCGTACGCGTCGTTCAGGTCTCCGGTCCAGATCAGCGCTGCACCCGCTCCGGC
>CAZDEX010000336.1:0-2262 GCA_964504405.1 uncultured Gaiellales bacterium
TGGCACGTCGATGCCCTCGCCGTCCGCGATCACGCGCAGCTTGTGCACGAGCTCGGGGAGGCGCGGGCGCTGGAAGACGAACGTCTGGCAGCGCGAGCGCACGGTGGGCAGCACCTTCTGCAGCTCGGTCGTGCAGAACACGAACATCAGGTGCGGCGGGGGCTCCTCGATCAGCTTGAGCAGCGCGTTCCACGCTGCGTCGGTCAGCTGGTGCGCCTCGTCGAGGATGTAGACCTTGTACGTGCCCTCGACCGGCTGGAGGACGACCCGGTCACGGATATCGCGGATGTCGTCGATCCCGCGCTGCGACGCGGCGTCCATCTCGATCACGGCGAGCGACGTACCGTTCGCGATCGCGACGCACGCGTGGCACGTGCCGTCGGGGCTCGCCGTCGGGCCGTGCTCGCAGTTCACGGCCTTCGCGAGGAGGCGCGCGAACGACGTCTTACCGGTGCCGCGCGGCCCGGCGAAGAGGTAGGCCTGGCGCACCTTTCCCTGCTCGATCGCGTTCGTGAGGGTGCGCACGACCGCCTCCTGCCCGACCACCTCTGTGAAGGTCTGCGGGCGGTACTTGCGGTAGAGCGCGGGCACGGGTCGATTCAAGCAGAGATGACCGGGGCTGAGGCGGGCCCCTCAGGGCGGCGCTCGCCTGCCCGGACAGCGATCGGAAGCCGGTTCCCAGGCGGCGCGAGCGGGCACACCCAGCGCGGGTCGTAGGCGCAGGACGGGTTGTACGAGAAGTTGAAGTCGAGGACGAGCTTTCCGTCGCGCTCGCCGAGATCCGCGCCCTTGACCGTGTCGAGCAGGTAGCGGCACGCGCCGTAGGTCTCGGTGCCGCTCGTCGCGTCGGCAAACGAGAGAAAGACGCCGCCGCCGTAGCCTTCGAGCCAGTACAGATCGAGCGAGTGCTCGCCGAAGAGCGCGCGGCCGAAGCGCGTGAAGGTGTACGGATGTTCGCCGGACGTCGCGATCTCGCGGGCTTCGCGTGCCGCAGGCTCGACAGCCGCCAGGAAGCGGAACGCCGGGTCGTAGTCGAAGTACGCCGGCTGCGCGCCACGCGACGGGGACTGCGGGTGCGAGCCGAAGAGCTGTTGGCGGACATCGCGCCACCGTTCCCACGCGCGCTCGGGCTCCGGGTCCGCCCGCACGTCTGCGTAGAGGCCGAAGACGCGGCGTTTCCAGTCGAGGAGGGTCAGCTCGTCCACGTCTCGAGACTACTGCCGTGGGCACGTCTGCCGGAGCCGCGCAGAAAGACGGGTAGGCTGCTCCGGCTCATGGACGCGACACACGACGAACGCTCCGCGGCGTACTGGCGGGAACGCGCCGAGCAGCTGCAATACGCGCTGACATCGCGCGTCGCCATCGAGCAGGCAAAGGGGATCTTGTCCGAGCGGCTCGGCCTGGATATGGACGGAGCCTTCGCGCTGCTGCGCTACGCGGCGCGGGGCGCACGGATCAAACTGCACGATCTGGCGACTTCCGTCGTCGAGAGCGAGGAGACGCCCAAGGAGGTCGTCCAGGCGATCGCGCGCCATCCGTCGACGCTCGAGCGCGTGCCGCGGGCGGAGCGCATCGTCCAGACGGAGACCTTCTTCCGGGCGGTGAACGAGGAGATCGCCCGCCTCGACGGCGAGACCTACCTCTGCGAGTGCGGCAACCCGCTCTGCGCGGCGCCGATCAATCTGACACGAGAGGGGCTCCGTCGCCTGCACGCGGAGCCGAACAACTTCGTCGTGCTGAAGGGGCACGAGGTGCCCGATGTCGAGACGGTGGTCGCCGAGCTGGACGACTATCTGATCGTGCGCAAGATGGAGGCGCTGGATTAAGACCGGCGCCTCCGCGGGTATCCGCCGCGGAATGGCCGACCGCGACACCGCAGCCCGCATCGCCGAGAACCAGTCGAGGTTCCGCGCGGCGAACGAGCAGATCGAAGCCGCGGCGGACAGGCTGCAGATCGGCGATCCGATCCCGTTCCTCTGCGAGTGCCCGCGCGAGAGCTGCACGGCGATCGTCCGCTTGAGTTTCACGGAGTACGAGAGCGTGCGCGCGATCGCGACGCAGTTCCTGTGCATCGGAGGGCACGAGGACGCCGCAATCGAGGCGGGCGTCGCCGAGGTGGACGGTACGTGACCGTCAAGAAGATCGGTGGTGCCGGCGAGATCGCCGCCGCCAGGTACGACGATCTGGTCGACTGAACCGACTCGTCTAGATCAGCCGCCGTTCGTGCGCCCAGCGGGTGAGCTCGTGGCGCGAGGAGAGCTG
>CAZDEX010000337.1:0-2251 GCA_964504405.1 uncultured Gaiellales bacterium
CTGGGAAGGCTGCCTGAACGTGCGTGACCTCGGCGGGCTTCCCACCGAGGACGGCCGGCGTACCCGCACAGGCGCAGTCGTGCGCGCCGACAACATCCGCAAGCTGACCGACGCGGGGTGGCAGGCGCTTGCCGACCACGGCGTTCGGCGCGTCGTCGACCTGCGCTGGCCCGAGGAGCTCGCGCAGGACGCGCCGCGGGACGTCGACGTCGAGGTCGTCCACGTCCCGGTGCTCGGCGACGCCTACGACGACGAGTACGTCGCGCGGATGGACGAGCACCTGCGGTCGGTCGAAAACGTCGCCGATCACCACTCGTACGCGTACATCGACTGGCTCGAGCGCTACCGCGAGTCCTTCGGGCGGGCGTTCGCCGCGATCGCCGACGCGGACGGAACGGTCGTCGTGCACTGCATGGGCGGCAAGGACCGGACGGGCGTGGTCGCCGCGCTGCTCCTCCGGCTCGCCGGCGTCGGGCTCGCCGAGATCGGCGCCGACTACGAGATCACCGCCGTCAACCTGGAGCCGTCGACGTCGAAGTGGATCCCCGCGATCGAGGACGAGGTCGAGCGCGCGAAGTGGGAGAAGCTGCGCCACACGCCGGCCGAGGCGATGATCCGCGTCGTGCGCGAGGTCGAGGCGCGCTACGGGGACGTGGCGTCGTACCTGCGCGCCGCGGGGCTCGACGACGGGCAGATCGAGCGTTTGCGGGAGCGCCTTGTCGCTTCTTGAGCTGCGCGACGTCGAAGCGCGCTACGGGGAGGTCCAGGCGCTCCACGGCGTCAGCCTGAGCGTCGACGAGGGCGATTTCGTCGCGATCCTCGGCGCGAACGGCGCCGGGAAGACGACGACGCTGCGCGCGATCTCCGGCCTCGTGAAGACGACCGGCGACATCGTCTTCGACGGCGGCAAGCTCCTGCATCGAACGCCGGAGGCGATGGCACGGCGCGGCGCCGCGCACGTGCCGGAGGGGCGCGGCACGTTCAGCACGCTCTCGGTGCTCGACAACCTCCGCCTCGGCGCGTGGGTGCAGAAGCGCGCGTCGCAGCGCGACCTCGCGCACGTGTTCGAGTTCTTCCCGCGCCTCTACGAGCGCCGCGAGCAGCAGGCGGGGACGCTCTCCGGCGGCGAGCAGCAGATGCTCGCGCTCGGCCTCGCGCCGCGCGTCGTGGTCGAGATCTTCCGCGCGCTGCAGCAGCTGAACGAGGCTGGCACGACGATCGTGGTCGTCGAGCAGAACGCGATCATCGCGTTGTCCCACGCGCGGCATGCGTTCGTGCTCGAGACGGGCCGCGTCGTCCTCTCCGGCGAGGCGAAGGACCTGCAGCAGAACGAGTCCGTGCGGAGGTCGTACCTTGGCTACTGAACCTGGTTCGCTCCGCGAACCAGGTTCATGAGGTAAACGTGGCGAACCTACTCCAACAAGTCGTCAGCGGTCTCGCCTCGGGCGCCGTGTACGGCCTCCTCGGGCTTGCGATCGTGCTCATCCACCGTGCAACGGGCGTGATCAACTTCGCGCAAGGCGAGCTCGCCACGCTCTCGGCGTTCGTCTGCTGGACGCTGATCGACCACGGCTGGTCGTTCTGGCCCGCGTTCGGCGCGACGCTCCTGCTCTCGTTCGCGGGCGGCGCGGCGCTGCAGGCGCTCGTGATCCGCCCGATCCAGAACGGGCCGCTCCTCGGCGTCGTCATCCTGACCATCGGCCTGCTGATCGCGATCAACGGCCTCGACACGTGGATCTGGGGCGGCGCGCCCCGGCAGTTCCACGGGCCCTTCTCGACTGCGCCCATTCGCGTCGGAGGCGTTGCCTTCTCGAAGCAGGACATCGGCACGATCGTCGTCGCGGTCGTCGCCGTCGCGCTCGTCGGCCTGCTCTTCACGCGCACCCGGCTCGGGCTCGGTTTGCGCGCGGCGGCGGTCAACGCGACGGAGTCGCGGCTCGTCGGGATCCGCGTCGCCGTGATGCTCGCGATCGGGTGGGGCCTCGCCGCGGCGCTCGGTGCCGTCGCCGGCGTGATGGCCGCGCCGTCGCTCTTCCTCGAGCCGAACATGATGCAGACCGTCTTGCTCTACGCGTTCGCCGCGGCCGTGCTCGGCGGGATGAGCTCGCCGCTCGGCGCCGTCGTGGGCGGTCTCGCGATCGGCGTGCTGCTCAACCTCGCAGGGACGTACGTGCACTGGATCGGCGGCGAGCTGCGGCTTGCGACCGCGCTCGTCGTGATCCTGCTCGTGCTGCTCTTCCGTCCGCAAGGG
>CAZDEX010000338.1:0-2247 GCA_964504405.1 uncultured Gaiellales bacterium
CGAGGGCACCCGGCTGACCGCGCTCGGCCAGCCGAACGCGATCGCCGTGATCGCGGCCGCCGACCGTGGGTCGATGTTCTTCCCCGGTGCAGCCGTCTACATGGACAAGATCGCCGCAGGTGCCGATGCGATCGATGCGATCGACATCAACGCATCGCCGACCGAGAACGTCAACGCGGTCGCGAAAGCCAAGGGCCGGCGGCCCACCGACATCCGCGTGGTTGTGCTCGAGCGCGACCGCCACGAGCAGCTGATCGGCGAGCTGCGCCAGGCAGGCGCTCGTGTGACGCTGATTCGCGACGGCGACGTCGCGCCGGCGATCGCAGCCGCGCGCCCGGAGACCGGCGTCGACCTGCTCTACGGCGTGGGCGGGACGCCGGAGGGAGTGATCTCCGCAGCCGCGCTCAAGTGCGTGGGCGGCGGCATCCAGGGCAAGCTCTGGCCGCGGAACGACGAGGAGCGCGCCGCGCTCGTGCAGCAGGGCTACGACCTCGACCGCGTGCTGACGACCGACGACCTCGTGCAGAGCGACAACGTCTTCGTCTCGGCGACCGGGGTCACGACGGGCGCATTGCTCCGTGGCATCCGGTACGTCACCGACGGCGCGATCACCGATTCGATCGTCATGCGCTCGCGCTCCGGCACTGTCCGCCGGATCGAGGCGCGCCACAAGTTGTCGAAGCTACGGCATTTCACCGGAAGGGAGTACTGAGATGAGCAGCATCGGGCTGAACGAGCTCGGATACGAAGGGCGGTTGTACATCCTTGCGTTCGACCATCGCGGGTCGTTCGAGAAGATGGTCGGCGACGTGGAACGGGTGCCCGGTGCGAAGGAGCTGATCTGGGAGGGATTCCAGAAGGCGATCGACGAAGGCGCGCCGAAGGAGTTCGCCGGCGTCCTCGTCGACGCGCAGTACGGCGAGAGGGTCGCCCACGAAGCGAAGGCCGGCGGATACAAGCTCGCGATGCCCGTCGAGAAGTCGGGCCAGAACGAGTTCGACTTCGAGTACGGCGAGGCGTTCGGCGAGAAGATCGAGGCGTTCGACCCCGACTTCTCGAAGGTGCTCGTCCGCTACAACCCGGACGGCGACAAGGAGATGAACGAGCGGCAGATCGAGAAGCTGCGCCGGCTCTCCGAGTGGCTGCACGAACGGCATCGCAAGTTCCTGTTCGAGCTGCTCGTGCCCGCCGAGGCTGCGCAGCTCGAGTCGGTGGGCGGCAGCGACGAGCGCTACGACACAGAGCTTCGACCGCAGCTGATGATGGAGGCGATCCTGCAGCTGCAGAACGGCGGCGTCGAGCCGGACATCTGGAAGATCGAAGGTATCTCCGACCGTGAGGCGTGCAACGAGATCGCGACGCTCGCCCGCCGCGAGGGCCGCGATCGCGTCTCGTGCATCGTGCTCGGCCGCGGCGCCTCCGACGACAAGGTCGACGAGTGGCTGCGCGCGGCCGCGGGGCTGCCCGGGTACGAGGGCTTCGCAATCGGTCGCTCGATCTTCGCCGAGTCGATCAAGGCCTACGCCGCTGATCCCGACGGCTTCGACCGCGACGCGGCAGTCGGGAAGATCGCCCGGAACTACCGCCGCTTCATCGACGTGTACGAGAGCGCGACCGTCCCGGCGTAAAGGACAACGAGGGAGGGGCGGGGGCTGCGGCTCCCGCCGCCCCTCCCTCGAAGGCCCTCACCGCGGGACGGCGCCCACCGGCGGCTTCTTCGTTCCAGCGTTCCCCCAAAGAGCGCTCATGGCGCCTCCCCTTCGTTCCGTGTGAGCTTGAGATGCCGGGAGGCAGCAAATCTTGCGCCGGATGGAAAGCGGTCTGAGGATGGGATTCACTAGGTGACGGTCGAAAGGGCGGCGGCGAAGCCAGCGGCGACGCGGAGGAGCTCGAAGAGCCGCGCGCGCTCGCCCCGCAGCTCGCTGACCGCGGCATAGAAACGCCTCGTGCCTTCGGGCGTGGGCCGGACGTGCTTGATGCGCCCGTTCTCGTCACTGGTCGCGCGCGCGACGAGGCCGGCTGCCGCCGCACGCGTCAGCAGCTCGGTGGTCGCGCTGCGCGACAGGCAGAGCTCCTTCGCGATCTGCGTCTGTGTCGGCAGGCCGTCCGTGTGCGGCCGGTGGAGGAGAGCGAGCAGGTCGTACTGGCGCGAGGTCAGGTCGTGGGCGGCGGTCACCTCGTCGGACGCGGCGAGGAAGCGGCGCATCGCGACGCGAAGTGCGGCAACCGTTTCGAGTTCGTTTGGAT
>CAZDEX010000339.1:0-2239 GCA_964504405.1 uncultured Gaiellales bacterium
CGGCCACCGGATCGTGGTGCACCGCGTTGCGCGCCGGCTCGCGCGCGCGGTCTAGCGCTCGCTCCGCTTCAGGCACGCGTCGATCGCGGCGCGCACCTCGCGATGGAGCTTGGCGCCGGCGGCCTTCGCCTGCGCGTCGGTGACGCCGTGCGACTTGGCAATGCGCGGCTCGTAGGGGCCGTAGCCCGAGACACGCGCGTCGCCGCGCCGCTCCGACCAGTGCGGCAGCTTCCCGGGAATCGCGAGTGCGGCGGGGACGCTGCCGAGGATCCTCGCGGGGCCAAAGGAGACGAACACCGGTTCGACCGCGCTCGAGCGGTCGTCTGAGACGAAGAGGAGGAAGATCGAGTTCGCGCTGCCGCCCGCACGCGCCGAGTTCGTGCGCTGCAGGCACTCGAGTCCCGCTTTGACGCGGTAGTGGACGCCGGCCGCCCCGCAGCCGACGCAGAGGGCGACGACGGCGATCAACGACGCGGCGCGCACGCCTGCACCCTGCCAGAGTTGCGTCCGTGACCGTCCTGCTCGCCCTGCTCGCGTTCTCGTTCGCCTGGTCGATCGGATCGCACTACACCGGTGCCTGCATGGGGATGCCGTACGCGCTCGGAGCGATCGCGGCGCGAAACGCGCTGCTCGTGATGGCGCCGCTCGCCCTCGCCGGTGCGGCGCTCGCGAGCTCGAAGGTGGCGGAGACCGTCGGGCGCAAGCTGATCGACGCGACGCCGACCCGGCTCGGCGAGGTGGTCGTGATCGCGGCCGCGTTCGGCGTGACGTCGCTCTACAACCGCGCGCGGATCCCGACCTCGACCATCCAGATCCTCGTCGGCGCCGTCGCCGGCATGGCAGTCGCCGCGTCGGCTGGCGTGCACTGGCACACGATCGGCGTGCTGGCGGCGATCTGGGTCGCCGCGCCGCTCGTCGCGGCCGCGGTCGGGTTCGCCGGCGCAAAGGCGCTGGGCCGCGTGACGCGTGTGGGAGCAGCGCTCGTGCTGGTCGGCGCGCTCGCCTCGTTTGCGATGGGGGCAAACGACGTCGCGCTCGCGAGCGGCGCACTCGTCGGGCCGCACGTGCTGAGCGCGCGCGAGTCCGGCCTCCTCTGCGGCGTCGCAATCGCGCTCGGCGTCCTGCTCACGGGGCGCGGGCTCCTCGACCGCGTGGCGTTCGACATCGTCGAGGTCGACCGCGTGACCGCCACCACCGCGCAGCTCGTGCAGGCGCTCGTCATTCTCGTCGCGGTCTCGTTCGGCTACTTCACGTCGATGAACCAGGCGCTCGTGGGCGCGATGGCAGGGGCGCGGCCGAGCGCGGTCGAGCGGCGCACGCTCCTCGGGATCGTGCGCGGCTGGCTGATCGGGCCGCCGTCGTCGTTCGCACTCGCGCTGGTTGCGGCACTTCTCGTGCGGGCCGTCGGGGGAGCGTCCGACCTGGCGCGCTAAGCTGAATCACGTGCCCTCGACCGTCGTGGTCGGCGCGCAGTGGGGCGACGAAGGCAAAGGCAAGATCGTCGACCTGCTCGCCCAAGAGTCGGATGTCGTGTGCCGCTATCAAGGCGGTCCCAACGCCGGGCACACGATCGTCGTCGACGGAGAGACGTTCAAGATCCGCCAGACGCCGAGCGGCGTGATCTCCGGCAAGACGTCGGTGATCGGCGCGGGCTGCGTCGTCGACCCGCAGGTGCTGCTCGAGGAGCTCGACGAGCTCGCGTCGCGCGGCGTGGACCCCTCGGTGGTCGTCGTCAGCGGAAACGCGCACCTGATCATGCCGTGGCACGTCGCGATCGACCAGGCGTCGGAGCGGCGGCTCGGCCAGCTGCAGATCGGCACGACGCGGCGCGGCATCGGCCCCGCCTACGCCGACAAGGCCTCGCGCATCGGCATCCGCGTGCAGGACGTGCTCGACCCGAAGATCCTGCGCCAGAAGATCGAGGTCGCGCTCGCCGAGAAGAACCTCTGGCTGGAGCGCATCTACGAGGCGGAGCCGTTCGACCTCGAGGAGATCTGGTCGCGCTACGCCGGGTACGCCGAGCGCCTCGCGCCGTACGTCGGCGATGTCTCGCTGCTCGTCGACCAGGCGCTGCGCGACGGGAAGCGCGTCCTGTTCGAAGGCGCGCAGGCGACGATGCTCGACCTCGACCACGGCACGTATCCCTTCGTCACCTCGTCGAACCCGATCGCCTCCGGCGCCGCGACGGGCGTCGGCATCGGGCCGACGCGCATCGACCGTGTGCTCGGCGTGTCGAAGG
>CAZDEX010000340.1:0-2237 GCA_964504405.1 uncultured Gaiellales bacterium
AGCTTGAACGCCTTGATCGGCTTCGCGTTCTGCAGGTGCGGGCCGCGGCAGAGGTCGGTGAACTCGCCCTGGGTATACAGCGAGATGTCGCCCTGCGCGGTGTCGACGAGCTCGACCTTGTACGGCTCGCCTTCGGCGTCGAACCGCGCGCGCGCCGCGTCGCGCGAGATCTCGTCGCGCGACCACTCGCGGCCCTCCTTGATCTCGCGCTTGACCTCGTCCTCGATCTTCGCGAGATCGGCCTCGGTGATCGGCTCCGGAAAGTCGAAGTCGTAGTAGAAGCCGTTCTCGATCGGCGGCCCGATCGCGATCTTCACGCCGGGGTAGAGCCGCCGAACCGCCTCGGCCAGCAGGTGCGCGGCCGAGTGGCGGAGCACGTACAACGCGTCCGGGTCATCGGTGTCGCGGGTGGTGAGGAACTGGATGCGCTGCCCGTCGTGCAGCGGCGCGCGGACGTCCTGGGTCCCGCCGTCCGACCGGACGAGCACGGCTTGCTCGGCGAGCTTCGAGCCGATCTTGCGCGCGGCGTCGAGCCCGGTCGCGCCTTCCGGCAGTTCGAGCTCGGAATCATCTGGAAGCAGAACCTTCAACGACGACAACGTAACCCACCTCCTGCGGGTCGAAAGGATGGAGAATCAGGAGGTCGCCTGCGTTACGCCGCGCGCGATCCGGCGACCGAAGGCCGCGCGCGGCGCAGCGTCGTCGTCCGGTTCGCGTTCATGGTCGAAGGGTAGCGGGACGAACGGAAGCGCGCCACTACCCGAGAGGAGGAGCGATGGAGGACCCGGAACAGCGTGAGGACGATCGCAATGACGAGGTGGAAGGCTCGCCCGTTCCCGATCCGACGGAGGAGAAGACGGACGCCGACGACGTCCCGGAGGCCGACTAGGCCGTCGGGTCGAAGCGCATCAGGACCCACGGCGCCGTGTGCTCCTCGTCGGCGTCGTGCCGTGACTCGACGACGAAGCCTGCGGTCACGGGTGGTCGCGTCGTTTGCCCCGAATCGCTCACGGGGACAAACCCTACGACTCGACGGAGGAGGGACAAATGGGACAGATCAGAGACGTGATGACGCCGGAGCCGCGGACCGTGACCGCCGACTCGACGGTGGCGGAGGCGGCGCGCCTGATGCGCGACGAGGAGACCGGCATCGCGCCGATCATCGAGGGCGAGCGCCTGGTCGGCGTCGTCACGGACCGCGACATCGCGATCAAGGTCGCCGCAGAAGGCAAGGATCCGCAGTCGACGAAGGTGAGCGAGGTCGCCTCGAGCAATCTCGTCACGATCGATCCGCAGCAGGATCTCGACGAAGCGCTGCGGCTGATGGCGCAGCACCAGGTGCGCCGGCTGCCCGTCGTCGAGGAAGACGGCAAGCTCGTGGGCATTCTCGCGCAGGCCGACGTGGCGCGGCACGCCGGTCCGGAGCGGACCGGCCAGGTCGTCGAGGAAATCTCGGAATAAGCGGAGATTTCGCACGCGCGCCCTCTTGCGTGGGGCGCGCGTGCGTCATACATTGCGGCTCCCGTTGAGTGCGGAGCGCGAGTAGGTCGAAGCCCCGCCGAGTGACTGTTGAAGGCGCAAGCCCGAAGCGGCCGGTCGGTTGGGTGGACGAAAGCGCCACCGGCTCAGCGGGATATTTTTTGGTCCATGGACTTCGCGCTCTCCGACGAGCAGCAGCTGATCCGCGAAACCGCGCGCGCGTTCTGCGATGCGGAGATCGCGCCGCACGCCGCGGAGTGGGACCGCACGGAGACGATCGACCGCGCGATCGTCGGCAGGCTCGCCGAGCTCGGCTTCCTCGCGGCGGCGCTGCCCGAGGAGCACGGCGGCATGGAGCTGCCGATGGCGTCGTACGCGCTCATCGTCGAGGAGCTCGGCCGCGCCGACTCGAACGTCCGCGGGATCGTCTCCGTATCGAACGGCCTGTACGGCAAGACCGTCGCCAAATGGGGAACGGACGAGCAGAAGGCGCGGCTCCTCCCCCCACTCGCGGCCGGCGACGCGCTCGGCTGCTACGCCCTGACCGAGCCGGGCGCGGGCTCCGATGCCGGCGGGCTCGAGGCGCGCGCCGAGCGCGACGGCGACAGCTGGCGGATCAGCGGGCAGAAGATCTTCATCACGCTCGGCTCCTGGGCGGCGAACGCGCTCGTCTTCGCGCGCACCGGCGACGCCGGCCCGCGCGGCATCACGTGCTTCGTCGTGCCCACGGACGCGGACGGCTTCGAGGCGCGTCCGAT
>CAZDEX010000341.1:0-2236 GCA_964504405.1 uncultured Gaiellales bacterium
TCGACCTGGCCTGGATCGCCGAGGATCTGGCTCGTGTCTTCGAGCTCGAAGTCGACCTGCACCTTCAGGCCGGCCACGTGCAGGAGCATCACCTCCATGTTCAGCAGCAGGTCGCGCACGCAGAGCGGCTCCGAGACCACGTCGTCGCGGCGGCTGAACGCGAGCAGCTGGCGCGTCAGCCTGGAGGCCCGTTCGACCGATTCCGTGATCTTTTGCAGGTTCCGGCGCGCCGGCCCCCCGGGCTCGACGCTCCGCGTGGCGAGCTCGGCGTAGCCGCCGATCGCCGTCAGGAGGTTGTTGAAGTCGTGGGCGATGCCGGCCGCCATGCGGCCGAGGGCCTCGCTCTTCTGCGCCTGGAGGAGCTGGTGCTCGAGCTCCTTCCGCTCGGTGATGTCGATGAAGTAGCCCTGGATGAACTCCGGCGTTCCGTCGTCGGCGAAGACCGGGACCGACTCGTCGTGCACCCACACCACCTGGCCGTCGCTGCGGAGCAAGCGGTAGTCGCGCGAGAACGGGCGCAGCTCCCTGCGGCTCGCCCTCATCTCCGCCGTCACCGCCGCACGGTCTTCAGGGTGCACGACGGTGCTCTCGAAGAACCCCGGCTTTCCGACGAAGTCGTCGGCCAGATACCCGAACAGGCGCTCGACCTGCGGGCTCATCCAGACAGTCTCGGCGACGTCCTGGAATGCGTTCGTGTACGTGACGATCGGCAGCAGCTCCGAGAGCGGGGGCTGGGCCTCGGCGGGAGAACGTGACATGCAATGACATTTTACACCAAGTGCCAAGTGTCGTACAATGACCCCTTTATGGGCAACTTGCGTGAGCGGAAGAAGCTCGAGACCCGGCGGAAGCTGATGTACGCCGCGCTCGGCCTCTTCTCCGAGCACGGGTACGACCACGTGACGGTCGAGGACATAGCCGCGGTCGTCGACGTCTCCACCCGCACGTTCTTTCGCTACTTCTCCTCCAAGGCCGAGGCCTGCTTCGGGTTCAGCGGGGAGGCGCTGGAGGAGATGCGGGCCTCCGGCGACGTCCTATCGACCAACGAGGCGCAGATCCGCAACTATGCCCGGCGCGTCGCCGCCGACCCCGAGTTCTACGCGACGCAGGTGCGCCTGACCATGGAGCACCCACAAGTCCGTGTGAAGCGGCTCGAGATCCTGCTCGCGTTCGACGACGCCCTCGCAGAGGGCCTGGTGCGTGAGCATCCAGGGCTCGATCCGGCGATCGCGAAGCTCGCCGCCTACATCCCGACGCGCGTCGTGCCGGCCACCATGGAGACGTGGTACCTCGCGGGGGCGCCCGAGGACGGGCCGGACTTCGAGCCGTCGCTCGCCGCGGCGCGGCGCGCCGTCGACGCGTTGCTCCGGTAGCGGGGCAAGATCACGCCGTGACGATCGACGCGCTGCTCCCCGCCGACTGGCCCGCCGTCCGTGCGATCTACGAGGAAGGCCTCGACGTCGGCACCTTCGAAGAGCTCGTGCCCACGTGGGAGGAGTGGGATCGCGGGCACCTCGTCTGGCCGCGGCTCGTGACGCGCGAGGACGGCGAGACGATCGGCTGGGCGGCGCTCGCGCCGTACTCCGACCGGTCGTGTTACCGCGGCGTCGCCGAGAACTCGATCTACATCGCACAGCGCGCGCGTGGCCGCGGCGTCGGGCGTGCGCTCCTCGAGCGGCTGTGCGCGGAGGCCGACGCGGCCCAGATCTGGACGATCCAGGCGGGGATCCTCGCCGCGAACGAGGCGTCGATCGAGCTGCACGCGAAGTGCGGGTTCCGACGCGTCGGCGTCCGCGAGAAGCTGGCGCGCAAGCGCGGCGAGTGGAGTGACGTCGTCCTGATGGAAAGGCGATCAGGAGTCGTCGCGTAGCGCTTCGAGCGCTGCCCAGCGGGGGTCGACGTGCTCTTCCTCGTGCACGTGCGGCTCGTCGTTCAGGTTCTCGCCGCACAAGCCGCAGAGCCCTGCGCAGTCGTCGCGGCAGAGGATCTTGTCGGGAAGCGCGAGCGCAATCGCGTCGCGCGCCCACGCCGAGACCTCCAGCATGTTGCCGTCGACGTACTCCGTCGTCAGCTCCTCGTCCTCGGGGCTCTCCGCCTGGTACTCGCGCGCGCGGATCGGCAGCTCGAGGACGGCGTCCCCGAGGCAGCGGTAGCACGGCCCGAAAAGCCGCGCGGTGAAGCCCAGGGAGAAGACCGTGCCGGTGTTCGCACGCGTGATCTCGAGCTCGGCCGGCAC
>CAZDEX010000342.1:0-2222 GCA_964504405.1 uncultured Gaiellales bacterium
GGCGTTCGGCGTGTCGTCGATGATGAAGTCGACCCCGGTCAGGTGCTCGAGCGAGCGGATGTTCCGGCCCTCGCGGCCGATGATGCGCCCCTTCATGTCGTCGGAGGGAAGCTCGACGAGGGTGACGGTCGTCTCGGCGGCGGCACTCGCTGCGACTCGCTGCAGCGCGTCCGCGACGAGGTTCCGTGCGCGGCGCTTCGCTTCCGTCGCCGCCTCCTCCTCGAGCTGCCGCACCCGTCCCGCGAGCTCGTGTCGAACCTGCTCCTCGGACTCGGCGAGGATCCGCTGGCGCGCCTCCCCGCTCGTCATGTTCGCGATCCGCTCGAGCGCGCGCTTCTGCCCGTCCTTCAGCTCCTTCATCTCCTCCTGGAGCTGCCGCAGGTGCACTTCGCGGTCCGCGACGCCCTGCTCGCGCCGCGCGAGCTCCGTGAGCTTGCGGTCGATGTCGTCTTCCTTCGCAATCACGCGCTCTTCGATCTTCATGACCGCGTCGCGCCGCTCCTTCAACTCGTTCTCGAGCTCGGCCCGCAGCTTGATCGCCTGCTCGCGCGCTTCGATGCCGGCCTCGCGCCGCGTCACCTCCGCGTCGCGGCGGGCCTCGTCGAGCAACAGGTTGCGCTCGCGCCGCGCTGCGTCCAGCCGGGAGCCCACGAGCAGGCGCAGCGTGAGCAGCGTTCCGGCGGATCCGGCTGCGAGTGCGATCACGACTGCCACGACGACGAGCATGGGCGCTCCTACGGGCTGGTCGCCCGCACGCCGCGCATCCGCCGATCGGCGTTCGGTGGCGCGCGCTCGGCGCGCCGTTCGATCTCAGGTCAGGGTCTCTGTGTGGGCGTGCCCGAGGGGTGCTGCCTGGGTGATCGAGGGTGGAAGGTCGGGTTCAAGAAACGTCTCAGTGATCAGGTGGAATCTGCGATGTGCAGGCAAAAATTGACTGTGGTATCGAGAACTCTACAACTCAGCCCTCGGTGCCCGCAACGGCCAACTCGACCGCGTCCTCCCCGAAGCCCTTCCGGCCCAGGTAGGCAGCCGTCTTCGGGCCGGGCCCGCGCCGGGCGATCAGGGCGGCCGCCCGCTCCCGCTCGGGATCGAGCCCGGCGATCGCGGCCTCGGCGCTCTCGGCTTCGACCCCGTGCTCGCCGAGGTCGTGGCGGATCCACTCGTCGCCGTAGCCACGGCCCGCCAGGGCCCCCGCCCGGGCCACGGCGAACCGTTCGTCGTCGACGTAGCCGACGCGCTCGAGCGTGTCGAGCGCCTCGGCCCGCCGATCCTCGTCGATCCCCGCCTTCGCGAGCCGCTCGTCCACCTCGCGGCGCGAGCGGTCGCGATGCTCGAGCGCACGCGCCGCGAGCTCGAGGGGATCGACGTCGGTCCCATGGTTCACTTGACGCCCGCGGTCTCTTCCTCTTCGTCGAGCACCGGTGTCGCCTCGGGCGGCATGTCCGCCTGCGGCAGGAGCCGCGCCGAGATGACCTGCGTGCCGTCGGCCGGCATCTGCGCCTGGATCCCCTGCAGGATCTGCTGCACGACGTCCGGATGCTCCCTGAGGAACGCCGTCGCGTTCTGGCGGCCCTGGCCGAGGCGCTCGTCGCCGAAGGAGAAGTACGAGCCCGACTTCTGGACGACCTTCTTCTCGAGGCCGACCTCGAGCACGGTGCCCTCCCACGAGATGCCGTCGCCGTAGATGATGTCGAACTCGGCCTGGCGGAACGGCGGCGCGACCTTGTTCTTCACGACCTTGACGCGCACGCGGTTGCCGATCGCCTCGACGCCTTCCTTCAGCGTCTCGATGCGGCGGATGTCGAGCCGCACGGACGCATAGAAGCGGAGCGCGCGGCCGCCCGAGGTCGTCTCGGGGCTGCCGAACATGACGCCGATCTTCTCGCGGATCTGGTTGATGAAGACGAGCGCCGTGTTCGTCTTGTGGACCATGCCCGTGAGCTTTCGGAGCGCCTGGCTCATGAGGCGCGCCTGGAGGCCCATGAACGAATCGCCCATGTTGCCCTCGAGCTCGGCCTTCGGCACGAGCGCGGCCACGGAGTCGACGACGATCACGTCGACCGCGCTCGAGGCGACGAGAAGCTCCACGATCTCGAGCGCCTGCTCGCCCGAGTCGGGCTGCGAGACCAGGAGCTGATCGAGGTCGACGCCCAGCCTCTTGGCGTAGGCCGGGTCGAGCGCGTGCTCGGCGTCGACGAATGCCGCCACGCCGCCCCGGCGCT
>CAZDEX010000343.1:0-2213 GCA_964504405.1 uncultured Gaiellales bacterium
TCGAGCGCGTTGTACGTGCCGATGACGTTGACGCGCATCGTGCGCACCGGGCTCTCGAGCACGGTGTCGACCCCGGCGATCGCGGCGCAATGGACGAAGTGCGTCGCCCCCTGCGCGGCGTCGCGCAGGGTATCGGCGTCGAGGATGTCGCCCTGGATCAGCTCGAAGTTCGAGTGGTCGCCGAGATCGATCCCGGAGAGCGTGTCGCGGTGCAGGTTGTCGTAGGCGACGACCTGGTTCCGCGCGACGAGCTCGCGCGCGAGCGTCGTGCCGATGAAGCCCGCGCCGCCCGTGATGAAGATTCGTTTGCCTTCGAGCATCCGGAGAAGGTTAGCCTGGGCACGTGCAACCCGACCTCGACGAGCTCTGGCGCTTCGTTCTGCGCCGGCCCATCGAGGCCGACGAGCTCGCGGCGACGCACACGCGCCTCGAGGACGGGATGTCGTACGCCGCGCTGCTGCAGGAGTTGGCGACCTCCAGTGAGTTCGAGCACCGGAAGCGGCTCGAGGACGCCGTCGCCTGGGCGTCGGCCCAGCGGCGCGCCGGCGAGCGCCCGCGGAACATCGAGGCGCCGCCCGGCGTCGACGAGCGACCGGTCGAGATGCCGTGGTGCCTCGCACGCGTCCGGCCGGGCGAGAGCGTGCTCGACGTCGGCTACGCCTTCGCCGAGGCCGCCTACCTCGAAGGGCTCCCCGGGCTCGGCGACGTCACCGGAGTCGACCTCGTCGTCGCGGACGTCCCGGGCGTGAAGAGCGTGCAGGCCGACCTCCGCGACCTCCCCTTCGAGGACGCGCAGTTCGACGCCGCCATCGCGATCTCGACGCTCGAGCACGTCGGCCGCGACAACACGCAGTACGGGCTCGACGCAGAGGCAGACGACACGCTCGATGGCGCGCTGCGCGAGCTGCGGCGCGTCGCGAAGCGCGTGCTCGTCACCGTGCCGACCGGCGAGCGCGAACTGCTGCCCGAGCAATCCGTCTACGAGCCGTCGGAGTGGGTCGACCGCTTCGGGCGCGCCGGCTTCCTCGTCTACGAGGACGAGCTCTACGAGCTCGGCGACGAGGGGTGGCGCTCCGTCGAGGAGCTCACGCCCGGGGTGCGCTACGGCGCGCGCGGTCCGGGCGCGTCGGCGGTGCTGTGCGCGGAGCTGCACCCGAGCAAGCTCACGACGCGGCTGCAGCTGGCCGTGCGCGACCTCCGGCACCCCAACGAGCCGCGGCGCGCCACGTGAAGACCGTCCTCTTCGTGGGCGCCGGCCGTCACCAGCGCCGCGCGATCGTGCAGGCGAAGGAACGCGGACTGCGTGTCGCGGCTGTCGACGGCGATCCTCAGGCGCTGGGGCTGAAGGAGGCCGACATCGCGAAGGTCGTGGACTTCTCCGACGTCGAAGCGGTGCTGAAGGCGACGGCGCGCATCAAGCTCGACGGCGTCCTCACGGTCAGCGCGGACCGCGCCGTGCCGGTCGTCGCCGCCGTGGCCGAGGCGCGCGGCCTGCCGGGGATCGGCGTCCACACCGCGCACCTCATGACACACAAGGTCGCGATGCGGCGACGCTTCGCCGACGCGGGCGTGCCGCAGCCGCGATTCGCCGCGGTGCGCACGATCGGCGAGATCCGGCGTGCGGCGGAGGAGGTCGGCTTCCCCGCCGTGCTCAAGCCGGCCGACTCGGGCGGCCAGCGGGGCGTCTTCCGCATCGAGTCGCTCGACGAGATCCGCGCCCACCTCCACGAGGCGCTGATCGCGTCGCCGAGCGGGGAGGCGATCCTCGAGGAGTACGTCGAAGGGACCGAGATGAACGGGATCGTGATCGCGCGCGGCGACGAGGCGATTCCGCTCACGCTCTCCGACCGCCTGCGGCCGCCCGGGATCGGGTTCGGCGTCGGCTGGATCCACGTCTACCCGGCAACGATCTTCGGCGAGCAACTCGAGGAGGCGGAGCGCGTCGCGATGCACGCGGTGCACGCGCTCGGCCTCGAGAACAGCATCGCGTTCCCGCAGCTGATCGCCGCGCCCGACGGTCGCGTGATCGTCGTCGAGTGCGCGGCGCGCATCCCCGGCGGGCAGATGGCCGACCTCGTGCGCTGGGCGGTCGGCGTCGACCTGGTCGACGTGCAGCTGCGCCGCGGCGGCGCCGAGGAGCTGCCGGCCGAGGGCGTCCACCCCCGCCGCAAGCACCCGCGGGCGGTCCGTTTACACACCGCCCCGCCCGGGCC
>CAZDEX010000344.1:0-2190 GCA_964504405.1 uncultured Gaiellales bacterium
GAAGCGTAGATTGTGGAGCGAGAGCAGGCGCAACCCGAGCAGCTCGTTCTGGTTCACGAGGTGGCGGATGTACGCCCGCGTGAAGCGCGCGCAGGCGGGGCAGTCGCAGTCCTCGTCGAGCGGGCGCTCGTCGCGTGCGAACTGCGCATTGCGGAGATTGAGGCGGCCGTCGTTCGTCAGCGCGCTGCCGGTGCGCGCCGTGCGCGTCGGGAGAACGCAGTCGAACATGTCGACGCCCGCTTCGATCACCTCGAGGATTCCGAGCGGGTCCCCGATCCCCATGAAGTAGCGCGGCTTGTCGTCGGGAAGGAGCTGCACCGACCAGTCCGTCGTCTCGAACGTCGCGTCGCGGTCCTCGCCGATCGCGAGCCCGCCGATCGCGTTGCCGTCGAAGTCGAGCTCGACGATCTCCTCGGTGCTCCGCCGGCGCAGTTCCGGGTCGACGCCGCCTTGCGCGATGCCGAAGCGCAGCTGTCCCTCGGCGCGCGGTGCGTCGCGCTGCCGTCGCGCCCATTCCGTCGTCCGTCGCACCGCGTCTTCGAGCGCGCGGCGCGAGACGCCGGCGGCAGGCACCTGGTCGAGGCACATCGCGATGTCGCTGCCGAGGTTGCGCTGGATCTCCGCGGCAAGCTCGGGCGTGAAGCGCGTCGCGGTGCCGTCGTACACGTTGTTGAACGTCACGCCGTCGTCGTCGACACGCGCGATCGTGTCGCGCAGCGAGAAGACCTGGAAGCCGCCGGAGTCGGTGAGGATCGGCGCGTCCCACGACATGAAGCGGTGCAGCCCGCCCAGGTCGCGGATCAGCTCGGAGCCCGGGCGGAAGTGCAGGTGGTACGTGTTGCCGAGGAGGATCTGCGCGCCGAGGTCGCGCACCTCGTCGGGGTGCAGCGTCTTCACCGTCGCCTTCGTCCCCACGGGCATGAAGACGGGCGTCTCGACCACGCCGTGCGCCGTGCGGAGCAGCCCCGCCCTGGCAGCGCCGTCGGTTGCGACCACCGAAAAGGTGTCTGACACCAAGGTGTCAGACACCCTGCTGCTCGCTTCGCTCACAGCAGCAGCATCGCATCGCCGAAGGAGTAGAAGCGGTAGCGCTCGGCGACCGCGAGCTCGTAGAGGAGCCGCGTCTCCTCGACGCCGGCGAAGGCCATCACGAGCGCGAGCAGGGTCGAGCGCGGCAGGTGGAAGTTCGTCAGGAGGTGGTCGACGCGACGGAACTCGAAGCCGGGCGTGATGAAGAGCTCGGTGCGACCACTGAGCGGTGCGTCGCGTGCGAGCGTCTCGAGCGTGCGCACCGTCGTCGTCCCCACGGCGAGCACGCGCTCGGCCGCGCGGATGCGCTCCCAGGTGCCGGCGTCGACCTCGTAGCGCTCGCCGTGGATGTGGTGCTCCTCCACGGTCTCGGTCTGCAGCGGCCGGAACGTGTCGAGCCCAACGTGCAGCGTGACGCGCTCGACGTCGAGCCGCTCCAGCACCTCCGGCGTGAAGTGCAGCCCCGCGGTCGGCGCGGCGGCCGAGCCGGGGTCGCGCGCGAACACCGTCTGGTAGCGCTCCGCGTCCTCGAGCGGCGCGGTGATGTACGGCGGAAGGGGCGCGACACCGTGCGGCTCGCCGTCGAGGCGAACGCGCCAGCGTCCTTCGCCCAGATGCTCGAGCAACTCGACTGTGTTCTGACCCCCAGCCCCGTAGCGGCGCCCCGCCCGCAGACGGCGTGTCGGCCGCGCGAGCGCCTCCCACACGTTGCCCTCCACCCGCTCGAGAAGCAGCACCTCGCCGCGCGGGCTGTCGATCGCGATGCGGGCGGGCACGACGCGGGTGTCGTTCACCACCGTGAGTGCGTCGACGAGCTCCGGCAGCTCGCGGAAGACGCGGTGCGAGACCTCGCCCGTCTCACGCGCATAGATGAGGAGTCGCGACTCGTCCCGCCGCGCGGCGGGCTGCTGCGCGATCAGCTCGGGCGGCAAGTCGTAGTCGAGCTCCGAGGATTCCATCCGACGAGGACGGTAGCTTCGGTGACATGGACGAGATCCGCGAAGCGCTGAAGGACGGACTGCGTGAGGAAGCGGCGCCCATCTCGCGCCGGCTCGCCGAGGTCAAGGGCCTGTCGAACAACGCGATTCGCCGGCTCGAGAACATCGAGGCGACGCTCGACTCCGAGCGCAACGCGCGCGTCGACGACCTCGCGCTGCTCGT
>CAZDEX010000345.1:0-2184 GCA_964504405.1 uncultured Gaiellales bacterium
CGCGAACCTGCGCAAGCTGATGCGGCTCGCGCGCTCGTACGAGGAGCTGCGCGGCCCCGACATCGAGGGCTTCGTGAAGTTCATCCGCGACCAGGAGGCGGTCGGCGCATCCCAGCTCGAAGCCGTGTCGGAGGAGGAGGGCGCGGACGCCGTTCGCCTCCTGACGATCCACGCGGCCAAGGGCCTCGAGTTCAAGGTCGTGATCGTCGCCGACGCAGGACGCGACACGATCAGCGCGCCGTCGTCCGACGAGATCCTCGTGCGGCCGGACGGCACGTTCGGCTTCCGCGTCATCGACCCGAAGTCGGGCAAGAAGCGCGGCGTCTTCAGCTATGAGCAGGTGCGCGAGGCGGAGAAGGACGAGGACCGAGCCGAGCGCCTGCGTCTCTACTACGTTGCGATGACGCGCGCGATCGACCGGCTGATCGTGTCGGGCGCGATCGACCCCGATCGCCTGCAGGATCGCGAGACCCCGATCGGCTGGGTGCTGGGCCGGCTCGGCCTCGACGGCGAGATCGAGGCGGGTGAGCTCGAGCGCGGCGAGGCGCGCTTCGTCGTCAACGTCGACCGGTGGGCGCCGCAGCCGGTCGAGGCGGCGCCCGTGGTCGACGAGGAGGGGCAGCTCGCACTCTTCGCGGAGCTGCCGACCAAGCCGATGCCGCGCGGCTACCGGCTGCCCGAGTTGGCGCCGCTGCCCGTGCCCCCGCTGCACAAGGTGCGGCGGCTGTCGTACTCGGCCCTGGCGCTCTTCGAGCGGTGCTCGTATCGCTACTACGTCGAGCGCGTCGCGGGGCTGCGTGAGGAGCGCGGCACGGTACCGGGCGCGCATGGGCTGAAGGCGACGGAGATCGGCGACGCCGTGCACCGCCTCCTCGAAATCGTCGACCTGCGCGCGCCGAGCGCACCCGACGTCGCGATCGTGAAGAGCTGGTACCCGGCGGTGACCGACGAGGAGCTCGCGCGCATCAGCGCGTTCGTCGCGGCCTACTGCGAGTCGGAGCTCGCTGCGCACATCGCGACGCTCGACGGCGCCGAGCCGGAGCGGCCGTTCGCGTTCGAGCACGACGGTGTCCTGCTGCACGGCCGCCTCGACGTGTTGTGGCGGCAGGGCGACCGGGCGCTCGTCCTCGACTACAAGACGAACTCGCTTGCGGAAGGCACGCCGGAGGAGATCGTCGAGGCGGACTACAAGCTGCAGCGCCTCGTATACGCGCTCGCGTGCTTCCGCGCCGGCGCCGAGCAGGTCGAGGTCGTCTACCACTTCCTCGAGCGGCCCGACGCGGTCGTCACGACGACGTTCGACCGGATCGAGCTGCCTGCGCTCGAAGCGGAGCTCTCGGCTGCGATCGCGCAGATCGACGCAGGCGAGTTCGTGCCGACGCCGAGCGAGTTCACCTGCTCGGGGTGCCCGGCGCTCGACCTCGTCTGCGCGGGCCCGAACCTGCGCACGCCGCCGCGGCTGGTCGCCGGTGCCGCGTAGCTACGTCGCCGAGGCCCGCCGCAAGAAGGTCGCGCCGAAGAAGGAGCGCATCCGCCCGGTCGTCGAGCGTCTGGCGGTCGAGCATGCCGACGCGAAGATCGCCCTCGAGTTCCGAAACCCGCTCGAGCTCGTGATCTCCGTGATGCTGTCGGCGCAGACGACCGACGTGAACGTCAACCGCGTCACGAAGACGCTGTTCGAGAAGTACCGCAAGCCAGAGGATTACCTCGCCGTTCCCGTCGAGGAGCTCGAGCGCGACATCTTCGCGACCGGCTTCTACCGCCAGAAGGCGAAGTCGCTGCGCGGCGCCATGCAGCGCATCATCGAGGTCTACGGCGGCGAGGTGCCGGAGAGCTTCGACGACCTGCTGACGCTCCCGGGCGTCGCGCGCAAGACGGCGAACGTCGTCTCCGCAGAGCGCGGCAACGCGCAGGGGATCGTCGTCGACACGCACGTCAGACGCATCTCGCAGCGCCTCGGGTTTACGAAGCAGGAGGATCCCGTGAAGATCGAGCGCGACCTCGTGAAGCTCGTCCCCCGCGAGGACTGGGCGCGCTTCCCGCATCTGCTCATCTGGCACGGCCGGCGCATCTGCGACGCCGGCAAGCCGAAATGCGAGGACTGCCCGCTTGCGCTGGATCTTTGTCCCGCAAGTCGCATCTGAATCGGCACAGACACGGCACACCTTTCTGCGTACGCTCGCG
>CAZDEX010000346.1:0-2178 GCA_964504405.1 uncultured Gaiellales bacterium
CGCAAGACGATCGAGATCATCAACACGGACGCCGAGGGCCGGCTGATCCTCGCCGACGCGTTGGATTACACGCGCGAGAACGGCGCGACGCACATCGTGGACTTCGCGACGCTGACCGGCGCGATGTCGATTGCGCTCGGCGATCTCTACGCGGGCTGGTTCGCGAACGACGACGAGCTGGCCGCACGCATCGACGACGCCGCGCGCACCAGCGGGGACCTCGCGTGGCGCTTCCCGCTCCATCCGCGCTACCGCCGGTACGTCGACTCGAACTTCGCCGACATGAAGAACGGCTCGGAGCTGCGCGAGGGCGGCGCCGTCCTCGCCGCCGAGTTCCTGCGCGAGTTCACGGGGGACGGGCCGTGGGCGCACTTCGACATCGCCGGGCCCGCGTTCATCAAGCGCCGCCGGCCCGACTACGCGCTCGACGAGGGCGGCACGGGGTACGGCGTGCGGCTGATCGTCGAGCTCGCGGAGCGGTACGCGGCATGAACTTCGACCTGGAGCCGGAGCACGAGCTGATCCGCGACACGGTGCGGCAGTTCGCGCTGGAGAAGGTCGCGCCGGTCGCAGAGGAGCTCGACCGCGAGAAGCGGTTCCCGTACGACATCGTCGCCGAGCTCGCGGAGCTCGGGCTGATGGGGATGACGATCCCCGAGGAGTACGGCGGCGCCGGCGCCGACACCGTCTCGTATGCGATCGCGATCGAAGAGCTGACGCGCATCGACTCGTCGGTCGCGATCACCGTCGCTGCCCACCACTCGCTCGGCACGCTGCCGATCTGGTACTTCGGGAGCGAGGAGCAGAAGCGCGAGTGGATACCCGAGCTCGCGTCCGGCAAGAAGCTCGCCGCCTTCGGGCTGACCGAGCCGAACGCAGGCTCCGATGCCGGCGCGACGCGCACGACCGCGAAGCTCGACGCCGGCGAATGGATTGTCGACGGCTCGAAGATCTTCATCACGAACGCTGGTACCGACATCACCGCATGCGTGACGATCACCGCCGTCACCGGCGACGGTGAGATCTCGAACATCATCGTCCCGAACGGCACGCCCGGCTACGTGATCTCCGAGCCGATGCAGAAGCTCGGCTGGCGGGCCTCCGACACGCGCGAGCTCAGCTTCCAGGGCGCGCGCGTCCCGGAGGGCAACCTCCTCGGCCCGCGCGGCGAAGGGTTCCGCCAGTTCCTGAAGATCCTCGACGGCGGCCGCATCTCCGTCGCGGCGATGGGCGTCGGCCTCGCGCAGGGCGCCTACGACCTCGCCTACCGCTACGCGCAGGACCGTGAACAGTTTGGAAGACCGATAAGCACCTTCCAGGCGGTGCAGGAGAAGCTCGTCGACATGGCGACGGAGATCGAAGCTGCGCGCACGCTCGTCTACCGTGCCGCGTGGGAGAAGGACCAGGGCCGCGACTTCGCAAAGACGGCGGCGATGGCGAAGCTCTTCTCCGGGGAGCTGTCACATCGCGCGGCCAACTGGGGCCTGCAGATCCATGGCGGGTACGGTTTCATGGATGAGTACGCGATCTCCCGTCTCTACCGCGACCAGAAGATCCTCGAGATCGGCGAGGGCACGAACGAGGTACAGCGCATGGTCATTGCTCGGCATCTCGGCCTGTAGCGCGGCGCTGATCTTCGCGGCGCCCGCGTGGGCGCACATCTCCGTCAACCCGAGCCGTCTCCAGACGAGCCAGCTCGCGGACGTCACGTTCTCGATCGCGAACGAGGGCGACAGGCTCGACGTCGACCACGTGACGCTCGGCATCCCTGCGGACTTCGAGCTCGACGACGCGGAAGCGAAGCCGGGCTGGGTGCAGTCGCGCACGGGCCAGGCGATCACGTGGTCCGCCGGGCGCATCCCGCGCGGCCAGTACGCGACCTTTTCGATCCGCGGCACCGCGCCTGCGAAGGCGGAGACCGTCCTCTTCAACGTGCTGGTCGGCAACCGGACCGGCAAGACGATCACGTACCGCGTGCCGCTCGAGGTCTTTGCACACGGCCCCCAGGATGCGGGCGCGCGCTCACTCGGGAAGGCAGCCCTGATCGCCGCGATCGTCGCCGGCGCGCTCGCGCTCGGTGCGCTCTTCCTCGGCCTGTACCTGTGGCTGCGCCCGCCGCCCATCTAGTGTCCTGAGGCGGTAGTTCGCAGGGTCCCGCCGTTTGGTGTCGAAGTCGTC
>CAZDEX010000347.1:0-2165 GCA_964504405.1 uncultured Gaiellales bacterium
GGCCTCTACCGCCACCTCTGGCAGTCGTTCTGCGTCCTGCCGGCGATCCGCTCGGTCGGCGTGCAGGGCGACTCGCGCACCTACGGCTACCCGATCGCGATCCGCGCCGTCACGTCCGAGGACGCGATGACCGCCGACTGGGCGCGCCTGCCGTACGACCTGATCGAGCTCGTCTCGTCGCGGATCATCAACGAGATCCCCGCCGTGAACCGCGTCGTCCTGGACGTCACGTCGAAGCCGCCGGCCACGATCGAGTGGGAGTAGTCCCGTACCGGATCGAGACCGACCGTCTCGTGATCCGATGCTACGACCCGGCGCACGACGCAGCCGGTCTCAAGGAGTGTGTCGTCTCGAGCATCGAGCACCTGCTGCCGTGGATGCCCTGGGCGGTGCACGAGCCACAGACGCTTGATGAGAAGGTCGAGTTGCTGCAGCGCTTCCGCGGCGCGTTCGACAGCGGAGAGGACTACCCGTTCGGCGTCTACGAACGAGGCGAGTCCCGGCAGGTTGGCGGTACCGGCCTGCACACGCGAGCCGGCGACCATGCGTTCGAGATCGGCTACTTCATCCGCGCCGACGCGATCGGCCGGGGATACGCGACCGAGCTGAGCGCCGTGCTGACACGCGTCGCCTTCGAGCACGGCGAGGCACAGCGCGTCGATATCAAGATCGTCCCCGAGAACACGCGCAGCATCCGTGTGCCGGAGAAGCTCGGCTACACGCTCGAGGGCCGCCTGCGCCGGCGGCAGCCGCCGCCCGGCCCGGACGGGAACCTGCGCGACGTCCTGCTCTACACGCTTCTGCGCGAGGAGCTCCCCGGTTCGCCGAGCATGGAGTACGCGTACACCGCGTACGACGCGCTCGGCCGTCAGATGGCGTAGCTGAGGACCCATTCCCGCAGGAACGGCTCGGCGATCTCGTACAGATCGTCGGCACGCCGGCGGACGAGCTCGTCGTCGACGAGCGGCTTCAGCGCGCGTTGCACGAAGGAGGCGGGTGGGAGGTCGTGCGCGAGCCGATACCCGTTGCTGAAGGGCCGTCCCGGCTCGGACGCGAACGCCTGCAGCAGGAGCTTCTGGGTTGAGGTCGCGTTCTCCCAGATCAGCGAGAAGCGCGCGTTCTCCGAGCGCAGCACCGCTGTGAGCGCGTCGTCGAAGTCGCTCGTCGTCGCACTGAAGCCCTCGGGAACCTCGTCCCACAATGCGAAAGCGAGCTCCTGTGTGGCGTACGGATGCCCGCCGGTGACCGCGAGGAGGCGATCGATCGCCTCGTCGCTCACACCACGGTTCGTGCGGTCGAACTGCTCGCGGATGAACTCCGCGAACAGCGGGGGCGGGATGACGTCGATCTCCATCATCTTCGCGCTGCGGAAGAACGGCTCGTTCCGATCGGTGAAGAGCGTCAGCATCATGTCGCGCTTGCTCCCCGCATAGAGGTGCGCGACGTCGGGTTGCGTCTGGAAGATCGACCGCATCAGCGCCGGCAGGTGGCGGTCGAGCGACGTCACCTCCTGGAACTCGTCGAAGAACATGACGAGGCCTCGCTTGCGCTCGCCTGCCAGCTCGGCGGGTAGCTCGAGCAGGCGTTCGATCGTCGCGTCGATGTCCTCCGGGGAACGCGACGCCGAGAACGAGAAGCGAAACGTCCCGTCCGAGTCCACGGTGACACTCGGCACGACGCGCAGTGAGTTGATGAACCGCAGCGCTTCCTTGGCCTTCATCAGGGACGAGGCGACGTCGTCGTGGATCGACTTCGCGAGCTTCGCGGCGAACCGCTCCTTCGTCGGGGTCGTCATCAGGTCGACCTCGACGACGAGCATCATCTCCTGGGCGATCACGCGGCTCAGCGCCGCCTTGACGAGCGAGGACTTGCCGTACCGGCGGGGGGCGAGCAGGGCGACGTTCTGCCCGTTCTGCAGGTCGCGCGTCAGTGCGTCGAGCTCGGCCTCGCGATCCGTGAACGTCTCGTCCGCGACGAGGGCGCCATAGGTGAAGGGGTTCTTCGTCGGCCGGGTCGCCACAGCTTAATTATACAGACGTGTATTACACTAGATTGTATAACACGGCTTTGTATAACGAGCCTGTCAGGCGCGCGGGCCGCCCGCGACGTAGATCACCTGACCGCTGACGTAGGCGGCGTCCTCGGAGCAGAGGTAGGCGATCGTT
>CAZDEX010000348.1:0-2148 GCA_964504405.1 uncultured Gaiellales bacterium
CGCGATCGAGCCGATCGGGACGAACGCGAGCAAGCCGCACCTCACCGAAGCGCCCGTGCTGATCGCGGTGTTCGAGCAGGCGTGGCGCTGGGAGAACGGCGAGAAGCGCAAGCACTACTACGTGCGCGAGTCGGTCGGCATCGCTGTCGGGTTCCTGCTGACCGCGCTTCATCTCTCCGGGCTCGCTGCATTGACGCATGCGCCGTCGCCGATGGGCTTCCTGCGCGACATCCTGGAGCGGCCCGAGAACGAGCGGCCGTTCCTGCTCATCCCGGTCGGCTATCCGGCGGAGGATGCTGAGGTGCCACGGCTCGAGAAGAAGTCGCTCGAAGACGTCGCGATCTTCGTCTGACCGAGCGGCCAGAATGCCGACATGCGGCGCGCCGCATTCGGGAGCCTTCTCTTCCTCGCGGTCGCACCCGGAGTCGTGGCCGGGGTCGTGCCTTGGCTCGTCACCCGCTGGCATGGCCATTCGCCCGTGGCCTTGCAGGTGTTGAGCTGGATCCTGCTCGTCGCGGGTGCCGCCGTCCTGCTGCATGCGTTCCGACGATTCGTGGTCGAAGGCATCGGCACGCCGGCGCCTGTCGCCCCCACGCAGAAGCTGGTCGTCGGCGGCCTCTATCGCTACGTGCGGAACGTGATGTATCTCGCCGTCGGAGCGACGATCCTCGGCAGGCGCTGATCTTCAGCTCGTGGACGTTCGTCGGCTACGCCGCGCTGTTCTTCGCGGTCGTCGCAGCGTTCGTGCGTTTGTACGAGGAGCCCACGCTGCGCAGGCGTCTCGGCGCGGAATACGAGGAGTACCTGCGCACCGTGCCAGGCTGGTGGCCGCGGTCGCGCGGCTACGAACGTCGCTGATTCATGAGCCAGCCGGGGAGCGCGCGCCAAGTGCACCGAGCGCGGAACCTTTCATTCACCGGACGAGCGCGAACATCGCGACCCCGAGCGCGAGCCCGACCACGGCGCTCGCGACAATCCAGACGAGGATCAACCCGACGCCCGATGTGGCGGCTCCTCCATCCCGAGGCGCGTGTCGGTCGTACGTCCGCGACGAGAGTCCGACCTCGTTCAACCACTCGAAGTAGGCATCGTCGGGCCCCTGCGGAAAGCGCATGTAGTCACGATCGAAGAGGCCCACCGACACACGTAGTCGGCCCGCGTTGACCGATGGTCACTCCCTCGTGCGAGGGACTACGCGACCGCAGACTCGCCGAACAGCATCTTCACCTCGGCGAAGAAGTCCGGCGCGGGCTGAACCTTGTACTGCGGGCCGAACGCGTAGACCTTCTTCCCCTGCGACGTGATCAGGTCGGCGTACACCGGCGACTCGCCCGGGAAGTCCTCGATCAGCCGGCGCAGCTCGCGGATCGTGCCCGCGGCCGCCTTCGTCGCGTCGATCGTCAGCCGCACCTCGCGCTTCTCCGGCACCGCCTCGAACGCCGACAGCTCGAGCGCGACGAGCTTCGTCTCGCCCTCCTTGCGGTCGATGCGGCCCTTGATGATCAGGATGCGGTCCGTCGTGCAGAGCTCGCGCGACTTCTCGTAGGTCGTGTTGAAGACGACCGTCTCGACGCCGCCGGTCACGTCCTCGATGCGCAGGAACACCATCGCGTCGCCGCGCTTCGTCGTCATGTGCCGCACACCGGCGACGATGCCGCCGATCGTCACGACCTCGCCGTCGCGCCGGCGCTCGAGCTCGCCGATCGTCACGTCCGCCTTGCGCCGCAGCTGGTCGCGCACACCCGCGAGCGGATGCTCCGTGACGTACAGCCCGAGCACCTCCTTCTCCATGCGCAGGAGCTCTGCCTTCTCGAACTCCTCGGTGGGCGTGGGCGGATGGTGCTTCGGCTTCGCCTCCTCGACGGGCGCGAGGTCGAAGATCGAGCCCTGCCCCGCGAGCCTGTCCGCCTGCTGCTTCTGCCCCCACGCGACCGCCTGCTCGAGCACCGACAACGCGCCCTTGCGCGAGCCCGGCAGCGCGCCGCACTTCACCAGAGCTTCCAGCACGCGCTTGTTCGAGACCGACGGGTCGACGCGCTCGGCGAATTCCCAGATCGACTCGAAGGGGCCGCCCTCCTCGCGCTCGGCGATCCGCGCGCGCGCCGCGCCCTCCCCCACGCCCTTGACGGCGTTGAGGCCGAAGCGGAT
>CAZDEX010000349.1:0-2143 GCA_964504405.1 uncultured Gaiellales bacterium
GCCCGCCTCGTGGAAGAGCGCCTCCCAGTCGTCCTTGCCGCCGATCGGCTGGATGACGAGCATCACCTTCTGCGGCACTTCGATCGGCGCGCAGAACGCGCGCGGCGACTTGCTCGGCCGCGCGTCGAGGTCGAGGTGGACGTTCTCCTGCGCGCGCAGGTCGATGCCGAGGTCGCGCAGCGTCCCCTCGAGCGCGGGGAGCATCTGGTCGTTCGGGTAGAGCTTGTCGAACTCGGGCGCGCGGAAGATCCGCGCGACGTCCCACGGCCGCGCCTCGTCGAGGCCGAGCCCCAGACGCGCACGGAAGAGGCGATCGCCTTCGCGTTCCCAGAGCCGCTCCGTCTCGTCCAGCAGTTCACGGCATTCGTCGGCCACGTCGTCGAGAGGGAACTTGAACTGCTTGTACAGCTCGTAGTAGTTCGGTGCGTCGAGCTGGTTGACCGCGGCCCGGTCGATCTCTGCCGCCTCGAGGTAGACGGGATTGAGCCGCTCGTCGAGCAGGCGCAGCCGGGCTTCCTCGAGCCGCTGCCGCCCGTCGCGGTCGGGCTCGTTCGACATCGCGACGCGCAGCATCCGGTAGGGGATCGTCTCGCCGTCGACGGTCGCCTCGAGCTCCGCCTCCGTCGCCGCGAGGCGCGCCTGGTGCTCGCGCGTCAGGTTGCCGAGAAAGCCCTCGCAGGCGAAACGCCAGAGCTCGGTCGGCGCGTCTTTCATCCGGTTCGCCGTCTCGAGCTTCGTCAGCTCGTCGTAGCGGTCGTAGACCTGCTCGACGTCGAGCGTGTCTTTGAGGCCCGCGAAGTGGAGGTAGTACTCCTCGTCGAGATCGCGGATGAAGTCGTCCGCCTGTTGTCTGAACGCGTCGATCACGGGGGCCTATGCTACGGCCCGACGTGCAGGAGCTGACGATCACAACCGAACGGCACACGCAACTGCTCGACATCACGAGTGTCGTGCGCGAGGCCGTGCGCGGCGCCGAGGGCGCGGCGGTGCTCGTCTACGTGCCGCACACGACCGCCGGGCTCACGATCAACGAGCACGCCGATCCGCTCGTCGCGCGCGACTTCGAGATGGCCCTCGAGAAGATCGCGCCCGAGGGGTGGGGCTGGCAGCACATCGAGGAGGGTGAGGAGAACGCGCCGTCGCACATCCGCGCGGCGCTGATGGGGCCGCAGGTCGTGATCCCGCTCCGCGACGGCGAGCTCGCGCTCGGCACCTGGCAGGGCGTCTTCTTCTGCGAGCTCGACGGGCCGCGGACGCGCTCGCTCTACATCACAGTCTTGGCCTAGGCGCCTGCCAGCGGTACCGCAGCGACGCGAGGCGGATCGCGGTGGCGAGGATCGCGGCGCCGATCTCGACGGCCGAGGCGCGTGACCAGAAGGCGACGATCAGCGACGCGACCAGCGCGGGCGTCGCGTAGATCTCGCTGTAGAGGATCACCGGCACGTCGCCCGCGAGCACGTCGCGCGTGACGCCGCCGCCGACGGCGGTGATCACGCCGATCACGACCGCGCCGACTTCGGGCACGCCGTGCTCGAGCGCCTTCGCCGTGCCTGCGACCGCGAACGCGCCGAGTCCCGCCGCGTCGACGATCAGCACCGTGCGGCGCGCGCGCACGATCACGGCAGGCACCGCGAACCCGACGAGGCCCGCGGCCACTGCGGTCACGAGGTACGACCAGTGCGTGATCGCCCGCGGCGGCGTCGCGCCGATCAGAAGGTCGCGGAGGATGCCGCCTCCCAGGCCGGCGGCGAGCGCGAGCGCAATCACGCCGAAGACGTCCATTCGCTTGCGCGCCGCCACGAGCGCGCCCGAGAGCGCGAACGCGAACGTGCCGACGAGATCGAGGGCGTGGAGCAACATCGCTAGCCTGCTCGACGTGGCCGCCCCCGTCCAGCGAGACCAGGAGCTCGAGCTCACGATCGAATCGCTCGCTTACGGCGGGAACGGTGTCGCGCGCCTGGTATTGGATGAAGGTCGCGGCTTCGTCGTCTTCGTTCGCCGTGGGCTGCCCGGCGACACCGTGAAGGCGCGCGTGACGAAGGTGCAGCGCCGCCATGCCGAGGCGCTCGCCACCGAGGTCGTCACGGCCGGTCCCTTGCGTGTCGAGGCGCCGTGCCGGCACTACCCGGCGTGCGGCGGCTGC
>CAZDEX010000350.1:0-2136 GCA_964504405.1 uncultured Gaiellales bacterium
CGCCGCGGCAGCGGGCTCGCGGTGCTCGTCGCGACGGAGGACGGGCTCGACCAGTTCTTCATGCGCGAGCCCGACAAGCTCCTCGGGCGCCGCGTCGAAGCGGCCATCCTCGATCACACGAACCCGCGCGTGATGTCCGGCCACGTGCGCGCCGCCGCGTACGAGGCACCGCTCACGGACACCGATCTGCCGGAGTACGTCGCCGCCGCGCGGCGGGATCCGCTGCTCAAGGAGACGCCGTCGGGAATCGTCTGGGCCGGGACCGAGCATCCGGCCGCAAAGGTCTCCCTGCGCTCGAGCGAGCCAGACGCGTTCAGCATCGTCGACGCGACGACGGGCTCCGTCCTAGGTGTCGTCGAGCGCTCGCGTGCGTACTCGACCGTGCACGAGGGCGCGATCTACCTGCACATGGGCGAGTCGTACATCGTGCGCGAGCTCAACCTGAACACGATGTACGCGGTCGTCGAGCCGTTCGCCGGCGACTGGTACACGCAGGCGAAGAAGGAGACGATGACCGGGATCGTCGAGCCGCGGCGCGCCGAGTGGCGGCTCGGGATGGAGCTCTTCTTCGGCGAGATCGAGGTCACGGAGCAGGTCGTCGGCTACGAGCGCAAGACGATCTCGGGCCAGGAGCGCATCGAGGTCGTGGATCTCGAGCTGCCGCCGACCACGTTCCCGACGGAGGCGATCTGGTACCTCCCGGAGCCGCGTCACCTCGCGGAGCTCGACGAGATGCCGAAGCTACTGGGGACGCTGCACGCGGCGGAGCACGCGATGATCGCCGTCCTCCCGCTGTGGGCGATGTGCGACCGGTGGGACATCGGCGGTCTCTCGACGAACATCCATCCCGAGACCGGACGGCCGACGGTGTTCATCTACGACGGCCACCCGGGGGGCGTCGGGATCACCGAGCGCGGCTTCGACCAGTTCGAGGGATGGGTGCGTGACACGGCGGCGATGATCCGCGGCTGCCCGTGCCACGACGGCTGCCCCTCTTGCGTCCAGAGCCCGAAGTGCGGGAACCTCAACGACATGCTCGACAAGGCCGGATCGCTGACCTTTCTCGAGCGCCTTGTCGATTTCGGCGCTTCCCGTTCGTCGTAGGACGACAACTCTCGAAGGAGGCGCACGTGAAGTACGCAGTTCTCATCTACTCCGCCGAAGCCGGCGACACGTTCGCGTCGCTGCCCGAGGCCGAGCAGCAGTCGATCATGGGCGAGTACTTCGCGCTCTCGGAGATGCCGGTGACGGTGGGCGGCGCGCAGCTGCAGCCGGGCGAGACGGCGACGACGGTGCGCGTCGACAACGGCAGCACGCTCACGACCGACGGGCCGTACGCCGAGACGAAGGAGCTGCTCGGCGGCTTCTACCTGATCGACGTCGACGACCTCGACGCCGCGCTCGACTTCGCAGCGCGGGTGCCGGCGGCGCGGCTCGGCGGGCTCGTCGAAGTGCGTCCGTTGGTGGAACGCTGATCGAGCAGGTCTTCCGCGACGAGTGGAGCCGCGTGGTCGCGAACCTGGTCGGCTTCCTCGGTGACTTCGACCTCGCCGAGGAAGCCGCCCAGGAGGCCTTCGCAATCGCCACGGAGCGCTGGCCGCGCGACGGCGTGCCGGACAACCCGGGGGCGTGGCTGATCACGACCGCGCGCAACCGCGCGATCGACCGCATCCGCCGCGAGCGCACGCTCGCCGAGAAGATCCGTCTGCTCGACGTGACGCAGCCCATGGACGAACCGACGACGTTCCCGGACGAGCGGCTGGAGCTGATCTTCACCTGCTGCCATCCCGCGCTCGCGCTCGACGCGCAGGTCGCGTTGACGCTGCGCACGCTCGGCGGCCTCACGACCGACGAGATCGCGCGGGCGTTCCTCGTCCCCCAACCGACGATGGCACAGCGCGTCGTGCGCGCGAAGCGGAAGATCACGTCGGCCGGGATCCCGTTTCGCGTGCCCCCGGACCACCTTCTGCCCGACCGGCTCGCGGCGGTGCTTGCCGTCGTGTACCTGATCTTCAACGAGGGCTACGGCGGCAAGCACGATCTCGCCGGGGAGGCGATCCGCCTCGGGCAGGCGCTCGCGCTCCTGATGCCCGACGAGCCGGAGGTCCAGGCGCTGCTCGCGCTGATGCTGCTCCA
>CAZDEX010000351.1:0-2103 GCA_964504405.1 uncultured Gaiellales bacterium
CTTCGCCAGCCTTCGATCTTCGCGTGGTCGCCCGAGAGCAGCACGTCGGGCACCCGCCAGCCCCGGAATTCCGAGGGTCGCGTGTAGTGAGGGTACTCAAGGCCGCCACCAAGCTCGGCGGAGAACGATTCGAGCTCGCCCGACCCCTCGCTCAGCGCGCCCGGGAGCCGCCGCGCGATCGCGTCGACCAGCACCATCGCGGGCAGGTCGCCGTTCGAGAGCACGTACGGGCCGATCGAGATCTCGTCCGTCGCGAGATGCTCAACGATCCGGTGGTCGAACCCCTCGAAGCGGGCCGACAGAAGGGTCAGGTGCGCCTCGGCCGCGAGCTCCTCGACGAGTGCCTGGGTAAGCTGACGGCCCTGCGGGCTCAGCGCGATCATTCGGTGCGCCGGCTGCCCGCCGTACACCGCGTCGAGCGCCGCCGCGACCACATCCACCCGCAGCACCATCCCGGCGCCCCCGCCGTAGGGCTCGTCGTCGACCTGGCCGTTCTTCAGCGGCGTCAGCTCGCGATACGAGAAGAGGCGCAGGTCGAGCTCGCCGCCGAGCACGGTTGCGACGGGGCGCTGCTCGGTCATCCACGCGTACGCGTGCGGGACGAGCGTGAAGACGTCGAGCTGCATTACTCGGCGAAACCCTCGGCGACGACGATGCGCCCGCTCTCGAGGTCGACCCGGCGCACGCAGTCCTCCACCATCGGCAGCAGGATGCCCGAGTCGAGCTCGAGCACGTCGTTGGCGACGCCGGGCGTCACGACCTTGACGGTTCCGAGCGCGCGGCCGGTCTCCTCCTCGACGGGCAGCCCGACGAGCTGGAATGCGTAGTACTCGTCGTCCGCGGTCGGCGGCAGCTTCTCCTGCTCGACCTCGAGCCAGGTCCCCCGCTCGACCGGCGGGTCGAGCTTGATCACGGGCCGCCCGGAGGACCGGCGGTGCGCGACGACCTCCACGGGCGTGCCGGCCGCGAGGAAGGTCGCGCCCGTCTTCCACCAGCGAGCGTCCTGCGACGGCTGCTCGACGAAGAACGCCCCGTCGATCCCGTGCGGACGGCCGACTCTGCCGATGCGGACGTTCATCGCCTGGACTCGAAGTATTCGATCGCGTCGTCGCGCGAAACAGCGACGAGGAGGTTCTCGGCGATGAACGCATCGCCTCCCGCCCAGTCGCTCGCGCGAATCGCCTCGACAGCGCTGTCGACGTCGAACGGCGTGCGCATGAAGCGCGGCTCGCCGTCCTCGATCAGCACCCAGAACGCAGCGACGTCGCTCTCGTACGCCATGCCGACCGAACCGGCGTTGATCACGCGCAGGTCGCCGACGCGGCGATCGAACTGGTGATGGGTGTGCCCGATCACGAACGTCCCGCTGTCGCCGAACAAGGCGCGCAGGTCGTCGTCGGGTGTGATCGCCGTCGTCATCGGCGTGTTCGACACGGGCGTCGCATGGCAGTACGTCACGCCGTCGAGCTCGACGCTCAGCGGAAGCGTCGCGCCCCACTCGTCGCCCTCCTCGGCGTTGCCGCGGATGCAGATCGCGTCCCGCGCGCGAATCAGCTCGACCGCATCCTCGTCGTAGGGGCCGCCGAAGAAGTCGCCGCCGAACACGATCGCGTCGGCGTCTACCTCCGCGAGGACTGCTTCGAGCGCCCACGGCATCCCGTGGACGTCGTACAGGGCGGCGACCCTCACTGCTGCCCGCTCCCGGCGCCGGCGGAGCCGGCGCCTTCGCTCCTTGGCGGCTCCGCCAAGGCTACGCCGCCGGATCGGCGATCTCGACCAGCACGCGGCGGCCTTCGCGGGCCGCGCTCGCGCGGACGAGCGTGCGCAGCGCCCGGGCGATCCTGCCCTGGCGCCCGATCACCTTGCCGACGTCGTCCGCGGCCACGTGCAGCACGAGGACGAGAGCGCCGTCGCGCTCTTCGGTATCCACGCGCACGGCCTCCGGCTCGTCCACCAGCTCGCGCGCGAGGTACGCGAGCAACTCCGCCATTACTTCTCGATGCCGGAGATCTTGATCAGCTTCGCCACAGCCTCGGTGGGCTGTGCGCCCTTGCCGAGCCAGTCCTTGACCTTCGTCTCGTCGAGCTCGATCGTCGACGGGTC
>CAZDEX010000352.1:0-2081 GCA_964504405.1 uncultured Gaiellales bacterium
TCTCCTGGAGGCGAGTTGTGCGGCGACGGCGGAGGCGCTCTCCGACCGGCTCGAGGGCGAGCTTCGCGGCGTTCGTCGCTTGCGCGTGGCTCGCCACCTCGCCCGTTGCGTGCGCTGCCGGGCCACGCTCGCCTCGCTAGCGCGCCTGGTTCGAACGCTTCATTCAGTCCCAAATGTGGAAGCTGACAACCGCGGCTCGCTCGTCGACGACGTGCTCACCCGCATCCAGGAAGGGAGCAGTCGAGATGTCCGCAGCTGAGCCGCAGGTAAGGGTCGACCGCGACGAGGTATTCCTCGAATACACGAAGTCAATCTGCCCCGTGTGCAAGACGGTGATCGACGCCGAGGTGCACGTGCGCGACAACCGGGTGATCCTGCACAAGCGTTGCGTCGAGCACGGCATCTTCGAGGCGCTCGTCTACTCGGACGCCGAGCTCTATCTGGCGCAGCAGCGGTTCAACAAGCCCGGAACGATCCCGCTCGAATTCCAGACTGACGTCGTCGACGGCTGCCCACTGGACTGCGGCATGTGCCCGGAGCACAAGCAGCACGCCTGCCTCGGGATCATCGAGGTGAACACCGGCTGCAACCTCGATTGCCCGATCTGCTTCGCCGACTCCGGCCACCAGCCGGACGGCTACTCGCTCACCTTGGAGCAGGTCGATTTCATGCTCGACCGCTTCGTCGCCGCGGAGGGCTCGCCGGAGGTGGTGCAGTTCTCGGGTGGCGAGCCGTCGATCCATCCGCAGATCCTCGACTTCATCGCGCTCGCCTCCACGAAGGGGATCCGGGTGGTGATGCTGAACACGAACGGGATCCGGATCGCACGCGACGCCCACTTCGCGCGAGCGCTCGGCCGTCTGAAGCCGCACATCTATCTGCAGTTCGACGGCTTCGACCTCGATACCCACCTGACGCTGCGGGGGAAGGATCTTCGCGCCGACAAGCAGCGGGCACTCGACCGCTGCGCGGAGGAGGGGCTGACGGTCACGCTCGTGGCGGCGGTCGAGAAGGGCGTGAACGAGCACGAGCTGGGGGAGATCGTCCGCTTCGGCGCCACGCACCCGGCCGTGAACAGCGTCGCCTTCCAGCCAGTGACGCATTCGGGCCGGCATGTCGAGTTCGACCCGCTCGAGCGGCTGACGAACGCGGATGTGATGAAGCTCGTCGCCGCGCAGGTGCCGGAGTGGTTCCGGCTCGACGACTTCGTGCCGGTGCCATGCTGTTTCCCGAGCTGCCGCTCGATGAGCTACGCGTTCGTCGACGGTGACACGGTCGTGCCGTTCACGCGGCTGCTCGAGATCGAGGACTACCTCGATTACGTCTCCAACCGCATCTACCCGGACAAGGAGGTGCGCGCCGCGCTCGAGCGGATGTTTTCCTCGTCGGCGACACCGGGGGCCGAGCGGGCGCTTCTTGCCTGCGAAAGCTGCGGCATCGACCTGCCGGGCGAGCTCGACCGGCTCGAGCAGAAGGTGTTCACGCTCGTCGTGCAGGACTTCCAGGACGCCTACACGCTCAACGTCAGGCAGTTGATGAAGTGCTGCGTCGAGGAGATCACTCCCGACGGCCGCCTAATTCCCTTCTGCGCCTACAACTCGGTCGGCTACCGCGAGCAGGTGCGTGCGCAGATGTCGGGGGTCGAGGTCGAGCCGGTCGTGCCCAACGCAGGGCCGCTGCAGCCGCTGCTCCGGCCGACACGGTACGGGTCGCGCACCGCGAACGGCAACGGCGCCTCGCCGGCGAACGCGACCAACATCGGCCGGCGGCTATGACGCTCGCCGCCGAGGAGATCAAAGCCTGCTGCGCAACCGCCTACTCGTCTGCGGCGGCACGGTTCCTGCTCGGCGATTCCTTCCATCCCGGCGGCGCGGCGCTCACCTCCCAGCTCGCGCAGGCGCTGCGGGTCGGCGCCGGCGATCTCGTCGTCGACGTCGCTTGCGGACCTGGCACGAGCGCATACCAGCTCGCGCGCGAGACCGGCTGCGAGGTCGTCGGCATCGACCTCGCGCCACCCATCAGTTCGGACGACCCACGCGTGCGCTTCCTCCGCGCCGATGCCGAGGCTGGCCTCGTCCAGA
>CAZDEX010000353.1:0-2074 GCA_964504405.1 uncultured Gaiellales bacterium
CGCACGCGCAAGAAGGCGCAACCCCGCGCGCGCGGCGGGATCCTCTGGATCGTCGTCAGCGGGATTCTGCTCGCGGGCGTCGTATTCGTGAACGTGGCCGTGCTGCAGTTGAACCTGTCCCTGGATTCCACCAATTCGGAGCGCACGAAGCTGATCGCGGAGAACGCGGCGCTCGAGTCGCAGTACTCCGCTCTCGTCGCATCGCAGCGGATCCAGCAGCAGGCTGTGAGACAGCTCGGGTTGCAGTACTCGGACCCCTCCTCGTACGGATACGTGAACCTGGGCAAGTAGATGCGCGAGCGCCAGGCCAACCGGCGCATCCGCCTGCTGCTCGGGATCTTCGTCCTCGTCTTTGCGGGGACGTTCGCGCGTGCGGTATGGCTGCAGGGCGTGCAAGCATCGTCGCTCGGCAGGCTCGCGGAGCGCCAGCACCACGAGTCGATCGTCATCCCGGCGGGCCGCGGCACGATCTTCGACAGCGCGGGCCTGCAGCTTGCGATCGGCGAGCAGACGACGACCGTCTACGGCGACCCGCGCCAGATCACGAACGCACGCGGCGTCGCGGTCGCGGCGCAGCGCTACCTCGGCGTTGACGCGAACGCGCTCTACGCGCAGCTGCTCGACCGGAAGGCGGGCTTCGTCTACATCAAGCGCTTCGCCGACCCGAAGCAGGCCGACGCGTTCCTGAAGCGCGGCTTCGCAGGCGTCAACAGCTATCCGGAGGAGAAGCGCGCCTACCCGCAGGCGACCGTCGGCTCGCAGGTGATCGGTTTCGCGGGCACCGACAACAGGGGGCTCGCCGGCCTCGAGGTCGAGTACGACAAGAGCCTCTCCGGCAAGGCGGGGCGGCAGACCATCGTGCGCGATCCGTTCGGCCGCGCGATCGACGTGGTCAGCACCACGCCCGAGCACCAGGGGCATCCGATCTTCACGACGATCGACAGCAAGATCCAGGCGAACGCCGAGCAGGTGCTGCGGGACACGGTCCGGCGCTGGCACGCGAAGTCGGCGACCGCGATCGTCCTCGACCCGCACACGGGCGGCGTGCTCGCGATGGCGCAGGCGCCGGGCTACGACGCGAACAACGCGTCGCACGTGCCGCAGGCGGTGCAGACGAACCACGCGGTGACGGACGTCTTCGAGCCTGGCTCGGTCTTCAAGCTCGTCACGGTCGCCGGCGCGCTGACCGACGGGATCGTCTCACCGGACTCGTCGTTCACGCTGCCGCCCTGCATCCAGGTCGCCGACAAGTGCATCCACGACGCCGAGAAGCGCGGCACGGAGACGCTGACCGTCGCGAAGATCCTCTCGCACTCTTCCAACGTCGGCGCGATCACGATCGCGGAGAAGCTCGGCCCGTCGCAGCTCATGCACTGGATCGACCGATTCGGCTTCGGCAAGCCGACGGGCCTCGACTTCCCGGGGGAGAGCGGCGGCATCGTGCCTTCGTATCCCGCCCAGTGGTCGGGCACGACGATCGGCAACGTGCCGATCGGTCAGGGCATCGCCGTCACGCCGATCCAGATCGCCGCCGCGTACGGCGCAATCGCGAACGGCGGCGTGTGGATCCAGCCGCACCTGGTCGAGAAGGTCGGCGGCCGGACGCTGCACGACTTCAAGCGTCGCCGCATCGTCTCGCCCGCCGTCAACGAAGAGCTGAAGACGATGCTGACCGGCGTCGTCGACGAGCACGGCGGCACGGGCAACGCGGCGCAGATCCCGGGGTACACGGTCGCCGGCAAGACGGGCACCGCGCAGGTGCCGGGGCCGCACGGCTACACCACGGGAAAGTACGTCGCGTCGTTCGTCGGGATGGTCCCCGTCAAGAGCCCGCGCCTGCTCGTGCTCGTCAGCGTCGACGAGCCGCAGAGCTCGATCTTCGGCGGCGTCGTCGCCGCGCCCGCGTTCGCGCAGATCGCGAGCTTCGACCTGCAGTACCTCTCGGTGCCGCCCGACGCGCCGCTGGCGACGACGACGACGACGACGACCACCCGCTGAGCGGCGCGCGGCACCGCCGCAGCCATTGACTCCGTCCGGCCGGCATGCGCGAAATAGCACGACCCCTCAGCAGGAG
>CAZDEX010000354.1:0-2063 GCA_964504405.1 uncultured Gaiellales bacterium
CGCAGTCGGGCCGCCACTCGTTCCAGATCTCGATCAGCAGCTCGAGGATCTCCTGACGATGGTCGGGGAACGTGCGCACGTCGAAGTCGTGCACGGTCAGGTGCGCCGCGGGAATGCCGAGCTCCGACGTCGCCTCCTTCACCTCGCGCGCGAGCGTGTCGGGCGCAAAGCCTTCCGGGAGCGAGCGCGTCGCGATCGAGAATGCGACGTAGCGCACCTCCGCTCCCGCCTCGACGAGGCGCGCCATCGTCCCGCCGCAGCCGAACTCGCCGTCGTCGGTGTGCGGCGCGAGCACGAGCGCGCGCTTCACTCCGTCGATCACGTGCGTGGCTCCGGTCCGATCGTGCGGGCGCCGACCGCACTCAGCGCGAGAAGGCCCCAGAACGTCGGGTCCTCGAAGAGGGCGTTGTAGAAGAGGCAATGCACGAGAATCGCGACCAAGGCTAGTCCGAAGGCAAGACGAGCGGCACCGTCGAAGGTGTGCTGCAACCGGCGGAACGCGAGCGCGAGCGCCGACACGATCAGCCAGATGAAGAGCAGCAGGCCGGGGACGCCCGTCTCCGCGAAGACGGTGATCGGCGTCGTGTGCGACGCGGCGGCCTTCGGCTCCTTGCCTTTCAGATGCGTCAGGTCGGCATAGGCACGCCGGAACCCGCCGACGCCCACGCCCACGAGCGGGTGATGCACCCCGACCTTCATGCCGTGCGAGACGAGCGTCGAGCGACCGCTCGTGACGTTCGAGAGCGACGCCTTGTGCCGGATCGCGGGCGACGCGATGGCTGCGGCGATCAGCACGACGGCGGCGATCGCGACGAGCACCAAGCTTCGGCTGCGCCAGACGACGATCACCGCGACGAAGAGCGCGACCATGAGCGCGAGGAAGCTGGACTGCGAGAACGACGGCAGGAGCCCCGCCCACGTGATCGCGATCGTCAGCGCGGCCGCGACCGCCCACAACGGGTCGGTGCGGCGCCAGAGCAGGATGGCGAGGCTCGCGAGAATCGCGATGACGAGGAAGCGGCCGTAGATCGAGGGGTCGTAGAAGACGGAGTTGACGCGGTAGAACCACCCGCTCGGGGCGTACGCGTTGTCGACCTTCACCTTCGGGTTCCAGAAGATGTTGCGCGTCTCGTACTGCACGATCCCGATCACCGCGAACACGAGCCCCATCGCGGCGAGCTGGACGTACAGCGTCAGCACCCACGCGCGCGACCAGACGAGCCGCGCGAGCACGAGCGCCAGCAGCCCGAACGGCAGCACGAAGAACAAGAGCTCGATCGCGCCCTGCCGCACGTCCTCGGTCCAGAGCAGCGAGATGCCGTCCCACGTGATGAAGGCCGCGACGGGCAGCGCGAGCGGGCCGAGCTCACGCCCGCCGTCGCCGTTTCCGAACAGCTCCCACGCAAGCGCCACGGCGGCAACCGCAACGACGGCGTACAGCGGGAGGAGCAGGTTCGCCTGGCTGGAGCCGACCTGCACGGGGATGCGCGCCGGCACGCACGCGAGCGTCAGCAGCGCGAGCAACCAGGGAACGCGCAGCACGACCCACGCGCCGCCGACCGCCGCGATCGCGCCGAACACCGCGGCGGCCGCGAGCAACCGATGGTGCCCGTGCGGCGCGAGGTAGATCGCGAGCCCCGCGCAGCCGAGCGCCCACGCGACGAGCCCCGCGATCCGCAGGTCGCGCCTGGTCGCGACGATGAGCAGCGCGAGCCCGAGCGCGCCGACGGCGCCGGCGGCCTGTGCGACGCCGGCGCTCACGTCGTGACCACGGTGCAGCTCGCCGCATGGCCGGACGCGGTCACGTAGAGCTTGTAGACGCCGGGTGACTTGGGCGCGCGCAGCTTCAACGTCCCGGGGCCCGCGCTCCCCGAACGGCCGTGCATCGTCCAATGGATGATCGGCGCGTCGGTCGAGACGCGGAGCGCGAACTTCCCACCGGAGCGCACGACGACGCGGTCTCGTCCGAGCACGACGTAGCGCACGAGCGCGATCGCGAACGGGAACGGCTTCGACGTGTTGCCCGCGAGGTCGCGGCCCTGCGCGGTGAGGAGGTACTGCCC
>CAZDEX010000355.1:0-2034 GCA_964504405.1 uncultured Gaiellales bacterium
GCGGTGTGGGACGACATCGGCGTCGACGCGGTCAAGACGGGGATGCTCTTCTCGCGTGACGTGATCGAAGCGGTCGCAGACTTCCTCGAGGAACATCCGGCGACACTCGTCGTCGACCCCGTGATGGTCGCCTCGTCGGGCGCGAAGCTGCTCCAGGACGACGCGGTCGAGGCCCTCGTCACGCGGCTCTTCCCGCTCGCGACGGTGGTGACGCCGAACCTGGCCGAGGCGCGCGCGCTCACCGGCCTCGACGGATCGAAGCGCGAGCTCGCCGCGGCGCTGCCCGCACGTGCCGCGATCGTCACCGGCGGCCACGGCGAGCCCGTCGACCACCTCTTCGACGGCAAGCGGCACATCGAGATCCCCGTCGAGCGTCTCGACGTCGCGGCGACGCACGGAGCGGGCTGCACGCACTCCGCGACCCTCGCAGCGCTCCTCGCGGGCGGACTGTCGCTGGAGGACGCCGCGCGCGGAGCTGCGCGCGCGGCGACCGACGCAGTGCGACACGGATTGACCGAGATCGGCGCGGGCGACGGCCCCGTCGACGTCCTCCACGTGAAAGGAAGGCATGCAGACAGCTGACTCCCTGCGGCGGCTGCGCGAGACGAAGCCGCTCGTCCACCAGATCACGAACTACGTCGTGATGAACGAGACCGCCAACGCAACGCTCGCGCTCGGCGCGCTGCCCGTGATGGCCCACGCGCAAGAGGAGGTCGGCGAGATGGCCGCGATCGCCGGTGCACTCGTGATCAACATCGGCACGCTCTCGCCGCACTGGGTCGAGGCGATGATCCTCGCAGGGCAGGTTGCGAACGAGCGCGGCACCCCGGTCGTCCTCGACCCCGTCGGCGCCGGGGCGACCACCTATCGGACCGAGACCGCCAAGCGCATCCTCGACGAGGTGCGCGTCGCCGTCCTGCGCGGGAACGCGGGCGAGGTCGCGACGCTCGTCGGCGTCGACGCGGAGGTGCGCGGCGTCGAGTCGATCGACGCGGGCGGGGATCCCGCCGACCTCGCGCGGCAGGCGGGCGCGAGCCTCGGGCTCGTCGCGTCGGTCACCGGTCCGGTCGACCACGTGTCGGACGGCGAGCGCGTGATCGCAGTCGAGAACGGCCACCCGCTGCTCGCGTCGATCACGGGGACGGGGTGCATGTCGAGCGCGATGACGGGGTGCTTCCTCGCGGTCAACCCGGACCGGCCGCTGGAAGCGGCAGCGGAGGCGCTTGTCGCATTCGGCGTGGCGGGCGAGGATGCCGCCGTGGATGCGAAGGGCCCCGGCTCGTTCCACGTCAACCTCTACGACGCGCTCGCCGCGCTCGATCCGGCGACACTCGACGGGAGAGCGCGAACGTCGTGAGGGTGCACGCAATCGTCACGGACCTCGATACGGCCCGGCAGGCGGTCGCCGCGGGCGCAACCGTGGTGCAGCTGCGCGTGAAGGCCCCGACGCCCGAGGTCGTGGCGCGCGGGCGCGGCTTCGGCGAGCTCGGCGTGACGTTCGTCGTGAACGACGACGTCGAGGCCGCGATCGAGTTGCAGGCCGACGGCGTCCACCTCGGCCAGGGCGACGAAGGCGCCGGCCGCGCACGTGAAGCCGGGCTGCTGCTCGGGCGCTCCGTGACCGCGCTCGAGCAGGTCGCCGGCCTCGACGCCGACTATCTGGGCGCCGGGCCGATCTGGGACACGCCGTCGAAGCACGACGCCGAGCCCGCAATGGGCCTCGACGGCCTGCGCGCGATCTGCGAGGCAGCCTCCGTGCCCGTCATCGCGATCGGCGGGGTCGACGCCTCGAACGCGGCGGACTGCATCCGCGCAGGCGCCGCCGGCGTCGCCGCGATCCGCGCGGCCACCGACCCCGGCGTGAGGAGGGCCGTTGACGACGCTCTCGCAGGTCGGTGAGCTCGGCCTGCTCGCCGAGCTCGAGCGCCGGGGGCTGATCGCGGGGGTCGAGCACGACGCGGCTCGCATCGGCGACCTCGTCGTGACACAGGACGCGCTCGTCGAGGGAGTGCACTTCCGCCTCGACTGGATCGC
>CAZDEX010000356.1:0-2024 GCA_964504405.1 uncultured Gaiellales bacterium
GCCTTCCGCCGCGAAGCGACCCCCGCGCGCGCGAGCCAGGCATTGAGGCGCATCGCGGGATTGAATCTGATTCGCCGCAGGCGAACCGGATTCAGGGGTTTGCGGCGTTGCGCGCCTGCGTATCCCGCGGTTAGAAGACTGCGGCCGCGAGCTTGCGGCGGTACGTGCTCGCGAGTGGGTGCTCCTGGCCAAGCTCCCGGAAGATGCGCAGCATCAGCTGCCGGGCATCCTCGCGCGTGTCGGCGTTCTCCGCACGCGCGAGCAGGATCTGCAGCGCGCGCTCGTAGTCCCCCGCCTGCAGCGCCGCCGCCACCTCGGGATCGTCGACCGACGCGCCGACCGGCGGCTGCGTGATCTCGTCGAGGAACGACTCGACGCGCGCCGGCGGCTGCGCGCCGACGAACTCCGCCACGACGTTCCCGTTCCTGAACGCCTTCACCGCCGGAATCCCACTGACGTTGTACTCGCGCGCGACACGCTGGTTCGCGTCGACGTCGACCTTCGCGAGCGTCACGCCCTTCGCAGCGGTCTTCTCCTCGAGCACGGGAGCGAGCGCCTTGCATGGCCCGCACCAGTCCGCCCAGAAGTCGACGACGACCGTCTCGGTGCTCGAGCGTTCGATCACCTCCCGCTGGAAGGTGTCGTCTGTGACGTGGAGGTCGCTCACGGCTGTCCGCGATGCTAGTCGGCGTTCCGTCCGATCAGGCACTTAGTGTCGAGGGACACGTGCCGCAGCGTGCCTCCACCTGGGTGTGGTAACTCGTCGTCCTCGTCGCGACGTGCGCGATCGGCCTGGCCGCGTCGGCGACGCTCACCGGCACGCACGGGACGACCGGCAAGGTCGGCCTCGTCGTCGCGTGGATCGCCGCCGTCGTCGTGTGGGCGACGTTCGTGTTCTGGTTCTCCGGCTGGATGAAGCGCCGGCCGGGCGCGACCGCCTAGGCGGGGCGCTTCTCGGCGACCGCTTCGAGCCGCTCGCGGATCTCGGTCACGTCGGCGCCGAGATCGTCGACGCGCGGGAGCGCGGCGAGAGATTCCAGCCCGAAGACGCGCTCGAAGAGCGGCGTCGTGCGGTAGCGGATCGCACCGAACTCCTCGTCGCGGCCGCCCTCGGCGATCAGCCCGCGCTCGACGAGGCCGGCGATCACGCCGTCGACGTTGACGCCGCGGATGCGCGCGATCTCGGGGCGCGACACCGGCCCGAGGTAGGCGACGATCGCCAAAGTCTCGAGTGCAGCTTGAGACAAGCCTTTCTCGACCGGCTTCTCGAACAGCCGCGCGCACGCCTCCGACGCAGCGGACGAGGCGCGGAACGCCCAGCCGCCCGCGACGAGCTCGAGGACGATCCCCGACGACTCCTCGCAGTACTTCTCCGACAGCAGTTCGAGCGCCTCGCCGACGTGCAGGACGTCGACCTCGGCGGCAGCGGCCAGCTCCTCGACGGGCAGCGGCTGCGTGGCGACGACGAGCAGGGCCTCGATGGTCTTCGCCAGCTCGGCGGCGGGCGTGACCTCGGTGGTGATCAGGCGGAGTGGGCTGTCCAAGACAAGCTCCTTTCGGCGTCGGCACGGGAAATCCTTATCGGCGCGAACGGCGCAGCCTGCGCGATCGCGATCTCGTTCTGCTTGCGCAGTTCGAGGAGCGCCAGGAACGCGACGGCGATCTCGACGCGCGAGAGCCCCACCACTTCCTGGTCGAAGTCGAAGCGGGTGCGCCGGCGCAGCAGCGACCGCCAGCGGTCGAGGAACTGCGCGACCGGCGGGAACCGCAGCGCCATGTGCGCGGTCGACGGCGCCGGCGGCTCGACCGCGAGGAGCCGCAGCACCTTCGCGAGCTTCTCCGGATCCTGCTGCGCGAGCTTGCGCTCCGGCTTCGGCGCGAGCGGCGCCGGGCCGATGCGGAAGAAGAGGTCGCGGCGCTGGTCGAGGCGCTCGCGCAGGAACTCGGCGGCCTCCTTCGCGCGGCGGTATTCGGCGAGCCGGCGCGCGAGCTCCTCGGCGGCCTCCTCGGGCTCCAGCTCGGCG
>CAZDEX010000357.1:0-2000 GCA_964504405.1 uncultured Gaiellales bacterium
GCGCGCGCAGCTCTTGCGCTCGCGCTCGGACGTCAGCTCTGCGACGCGCCACTGGTACCGCGACTCGAAGCCGTGGCCGATCCATCGATCCGCGTCGGCACGGGCGCGCCGCTTCCCGAGCCACGCGCGCGGGTGTGCGAGCAACTCCATGCTTCGACGCTAGAACCGCGTTCGTCAACGCCGCCTAAAGCCTTCGGGTGACCGCCTAAAAGTTCGCTCAAGATTCCGTCGGATCGACCATGCGGTAGCCCGCGCCCGGCTCCGTGAGCACGTACTGCGGGTTCGCCGGGTCCGGCTCGATCTTCGCCCGCAGATGCGAGACATAGACGTGAAGGTAGTGCGCTTCCGCCTGGTACGACGGCCCCCACACGTCGCGCAACAGCATGCGATGGGTGAGCAGCTTGCCGCGGTTCTGCGCGAGCACGCGGAGCAAGTCGAACTCGTGCGGCGTCAGCTTCACCCGCTCGCCGTCGCGGACCACGGAGCGCTGAGGCACGTCGATGCGCAGGTCGCCGACCTCGATCACCGGCCCCGCGTCGGGCTTGGAGCGGCGCAGCACGGCGCGCAGGCGCGCGAGCAGCTCGTCGACGCTGAACGGCTTTGTCACGTAGTCGTCGGCGCCCGCATCGAGCGCGGCGATCTTCTCCTTCTCCTCGCCGACCGCCGACAGGACGATCACCGGCGCGTCGCTCCACGTGCGGAACTCGCGCGCGACATCGGTGCCGCTGCCGTCCGGGAGCACCAAGTCGAGGATGATCGCCGCCGGGGGATGCGCGGCGGCCGCGGCGAGCGCCGCCTCCGCAGTCTCCGCCGTGTCGACCGTGAAGCCGGCCCCGCGCAGCGTCGTGCCGAGCGCCCGCAGGATCTGCGGCTCGTCGTCGACGACGAGAATCCGTTGGCTCATGCAGGAAGCTCCGCGGGAACCTCGGCGACCGGTAGCGCAACTGCAAATGTTGCACCCTGCCCGGGTCGCGACTCCGCCCACAAACGACCGCCGTTCGCCTCGGCGAAGCCGCGTGCGATCGCAAGCCCGAGGCCGGCGCCTGCGCGGCTGTCGCCGCGGTAGAACGGCTCGAAGATGCGCTCGAGCTCGTCCTCGTCGACACCCGGACCCTGGTCGACGATCCGAACGATCGCCTCCTGGCGCGTGGCGGTGACGCGGACGTGCACACTCGCCGGCGGGGGCGAGAACTTGAGCGCGTTCTCGAGCAGGTTTGCCAGCACTCGCTCGATCTGGACCGCGTCGACGTTGACGAGCGGGCGCTCGCCCACCAGCTCGACGCGGCTCCCATCGCGCAGTCCGGCCACCGCTGTACGCACGAGCTCGTCCAGCGACCAGACCTCCGGGTCGGGCTCGGCCCCTCCGGCTTCGAGACGCGACAGGTCGAGCAGGTCGCCGACGAGCCGACCTAGCCGCTCGGCGTCGACGGCGATCGTGTCGAGCAGCTCCCTCCGATCCGCGTCGCTGAAGACGAGCGTCTCGCTCCGCAGCGCACCGACCGCCGTCGTGATTCCGGTCAAGGGCGAGCGCAGGTCGTGCGAGACAGCCCGGAGCAGCGCCGTCTTGACAAGGTCGCTCCGCCGCAGTGTCTCGGCTTCGACCGCCTCGCTCTCGAGCCGACTCCGGTCGATCGCAACGGCGAGGAGCGCAGAGAGCGCAGGAAGAAAGCGCCGACGGACGGCGACGTTCGGATCGGCCCCGACCGGCGTGTAGAGCGTGCCGACCGTGCGGGTGTCGACCTCGAGCGGCGTCGGCGCGTCGGCGCGCGCCCCGCGGCGTCGTCCGAGCTCGATCGTCGCGTGGTCGACGCCGAGCACCTCGGCGACGCGTTTGCCCACCCAGCTGAGCTCGTCTTCGAGATCTTGTCCGCCGAGCAGGCGTCCCGCGATCTCGGCGAGGAGCGATGCCTCGCGCTCGCGCTGCTCGGCATCTGCTGCCCGGCGGCGGTTGCGGGCGGCGAGCTCGCTGACGACGACGGCGGTGACCGAGTACGTGAGGA
>CAZDEX010000358.1:0-1985 GCA_964504405.1 uncultured Gaiellales bacterium
CCGAGGCAGAGCACGTTCATGTCGTCGTGCTCGACGCCCTGGTGCGCGCTGTAGGTGTCGTGGCACACGGAGGCGCGGATGCCCGTCATCTTGCACGCGGCGACCGCGGCGCCGACACCCGATCCGCACACGAGCACGGCACGCTCCGCGCGGCCGCGCTGGATCGCTTCGCCGACCTCGCGCGCCTTCTGCGGGTAGTCGAGGCGAACCGCGTCGGTGTCGGTGCCGAAGTCGACCACCTCGTGCCCCTCGAGCACCTCGAGCACCGCGTCACGGAGGTGCACGCCGCGATGGTCGAACGCGACGGCGATCTTCACAGGACCTCGACCCGCGCGATCTTGCCGTCGTCGAAGGTGAAGCGAACCGGCAGGGTCCGGCCGTCGGCCTCGACCATCGCAACCGCCCGTGCGTCGCTCAGCACCTCGATACCGTCGACGTGCACCGCCGGGATCTCGCCTTCCATGCAGAAGCCGGGCGAGACCAGCGCGAAGAACCCCTTGATCGCCTGAGCCTGGGTCATGCGACACGCTCCAGCAACGCAGACGCGCGCGCGACGACGTTGTCCACGTTGTAACCGAACTGCTCCAGCACGATGTTGCCGGGCGCCGAGGCGCCGAAGTGCTCGATCGAGATCGAGTCGCCGCGGTCGCCGACCCACTTCGCCCAGCCGAGCGCGACGCCCGGCTCGATCGAGAGCCGCGCGGCGACGTCGGGCGGCAGCACCTCGTCGCGATACTCGTGCGGCTGCTCCTCGAAGAGCTCCCAGCAGGGCATCGACACGACGCGCACGTGCGTCCCGTCGGCGGCGATCTTCTTCGCCGCGTCGAGCGCGAGCGCGACCTCCGGGCCCGTGCCGATCAGGATCAGCTCCGGCGAGCCGGATTCCCAGAGCGTGTACGCGCCGCGCTCGACGCCCGACGCCGGCGCGACCTCGCTGCGGTCGAGCGTCGTCGCCTTCTGCCGCGAGAGCGAGAGCGCGACCGGACCGTCGCTGCGCTCGAGCGCGACCTTCCACGCCCATGAAGTCTCGTTCGCGTCTGCCGGGCGGATGAACCAGAGGTGCGGGATCGCGCGCAGCGCTGCGTAGCTCTCGACCGGCTGGTGCGTCGGCCCGTCCTCGCCGAGGCCGACGGAGTCGTGTGTCCAGACCCATACGCTCGGCAGCCCCATCAGCGCGGACAGGCGCACCGCGGGCCGCATGTAGTCGCTGAACATCATGAACGTCGACCCGTAGGGATGGACGCAGCCACCGTGCGCGGCGATGCCGTTGACGGCCGACCCCATCGCGTGCTCGCGGATGCCGAAGGCGATGTTGCGACCCGCCCAGCGGTCGGAGAAGAGACCGCCGCCTTCGAACTCGGTCTTCGTCGACTCGACGAGGTCGGCTGCACCGCCGATCATCGTCGGCACGGCGTCCTTGAACGCCTGCATGATCTTCTTGCCGGCGTCGCGCGTCGCCATGTCGTCGCCGGCCGCGAACTCCGGCAGCTTCCAGTCGCCGATCTTCCCCTCCCACGCGGCGTCCCACTTCTCACGCTCGTCCGGGAACGCCTGCGACCAGTTCGAGAAGCGCTGCTGCCACTCCGTCTCGAGCTCGTTGCCGCGCTCGATCTGGCTCATGTGCTCGTAGACGTCGTCCGGCACGTAGAAGTGCTTGTCCGGGTCCCACCCGAGCGCGCGCTTCGTCGCAGCGACCTCTTCCTCGCCGAGCGGCGAGCCGTGGGCCTTCGCCGTGTCGACCGCGTTCGGCGCGCCGTAGGCGATGTGCGAGTGCACGATGATCATCGACGGGCGCGCCGTCTCCGCCTGCGCGTTCGCGATCGTCTCGCGCAGCCGGCCGAGGTCGTTCACGTCGTCGACGTGTTGCACGTGCCAGCCGAGCGCCTCGAACCGCTTTGCGCGGTCCTCGGTGAACGAGATCGCCGTCGTCCCGTCGATCGTGATGTGGTTGTCGTCGTAGAAGTAGACGAGCTTGCCGAGCGCGT
>CAZDEX010000359.1:0-1971 GCA_964504405.1 uncultured Gaiellales bacterium
GGCCCCGGCGGCCACTGGGTCGAGGTCTCGCGCGCGATCTGCCCGGGCGAGCCGAACGACGAGACGAGGCAGATGATGGAGGCCTACGACGAGTACTACGACGCTGCGCGGTCGGCGCTGCGCGACGGGGCGACGGCGCACGACGTGCACCGCGCGGTCGCGAAGGGCTTCCTCGACCGCGGCTTCAAGCTCGGGCACGTCACCGGCCATTCGATCGGCATGACGATGATCGAGTGGCCGAAGATCGGCGAGGGTGACGAGACGGAGCTGAAGTCGAACATGGTCTTCTCGATGCACCCGCACGCGATCTCCGAGGACGGGCAGTCGTGCCTCTACATGCAGGACACATGGCTGGTGACCGCGGACGGCGGCGTGCCCCTCGCGGGGCTGCCGATGAAGATCTTCGACGGGACGGAGGAACGTCCATGACGGAGCTTGCGAAGCCGGTGCTGCCAGGCGAGGGCGGGTCGGACTACGAGCGCTACCTGCGCACGGATGCGTTGCTCTCGCTGCAGAAGGGCCCGGACGAATGGGTGCACCGCGACGAGCTGCTGTTCCAGACGGTGCACCAGACGTCGGAGCTGTGGCTGAAGCTCGCCTGGAACGAGGTCGAGGAGGCGGGACGGCTCGTCGCGGCGGGCGACCTCAACGCGGCGAACCGCCTGCTGCGGCGCGCGAACGACTGCATGAAGCTCGTCACGCAGGCGCTCGACATGCTCGAGCACATGTCGCCCTGGGAGTACACCGAGGTGCGGAAGGTGCTCGGTCACGGCAGCGGCTTCGACTCCCCGGGCTTCCGGGAGATCCGCCGCGTGGCGAAGCCGCTCGGCGAGGCGTTTCATGCCGCTCACGAGCAGGCGGGGCTCTCGCTCGTCGAGGTCTACACGAAGGGACGCGAGCACGAGGAGCTCTACACGCTCGCCGAGCTGCTGATCGAGTTCGACGAGCGCGTGATCGTCTGGCGCGTCCGGCACTTCAAGGTCGTGCAGCGCACGATCGGCGGCGACGTGATCGGCACGCAGGGAACGCCCGTCGAGGTGATGGGACGGCTGATCCATCACTCGTTCTTCCCCGAGCTGTGGGACGTGCGCAACGAGCTGACGCAGATGAACCTGCCCGAATGACGCGCGTCGCCCTCGGCTGCGGCAACTTCGGCGGCGTCGGCTCGTCCCCCGAGTTCTTCGGGAAGGGCATCCCGCACGACGAGGCGTTCGCGATCATGGATCGCGCGTGGAACGCCGGGATCGACTGGTTCGACACGGGCGACGCCTACGGCGGCGGCGCGAGTGAGCGCTGGATCGGCGAGTGGGTCCAGGACCGCGGCCACCGGCCAAAGCTCACGACGAAGGTGTTCCACTCGACGACCGGGACGCCCGGCGACACCGGGCTCGCACCCGACCGCATCCGGCGCCAGATCCGCGCGAGCCTCGAGCGGCTGCGCGTCGACCGGGTCGACTTCTACCTCGCGCACGAGCCCGACCCGCGCGTCCCGCTCGAGGAGACCCTGGCGACGTTCGAGTCGCTGCGCGCCGAGGGCCTGATCGGTGCGTGGGGGCTCAGCAACTTCGGGCTCGCCGAGATCCGCGCGACGCGTCCCGCGCTCGTGCAGAACTCGTTCTCGCTGCTCGACCGCGCCGACGAGGAGGACGTGCTGCCGTACTGCAAGGCGCACGGGATCCTCTACGTGCCGTTCGGGCCGCTCGCCGGCGGCTGGCTCACCGGCAAGTACCGGCGCGACGAGCCGTTCCCGGACGGCTCGCGGATGACGCTTCGCCCCGGCCCGTACGAGCAGTACGTCGACGACACGGTGTTCGACACGCTCGAGGCGCTCGAGGCGGAGGCGGCGGAGCGCGGCGTGTCGATGGCGGCGCTCGCTTTCGCGTGGGTGCTCGAGCGGTGCGACGGCGCCGTGTGCGGGCCGAACCGCGCCGAGCACCTCGACCCGATCATCGAGGCGCTCGAGCTGGTGCG
>CAZDEX010000360.1:0-1969 GCA_964504405.1 uncultured Gaiellales bacterium
TTCGGGATCCCCTCTCCCTCGCCGAGCACGATCGTCGAGGTGTGCTCCTCCGCCTCGATCTCGCATTTCGCCGCAAAGCGCATCCGCGTCAACTGCTGCACGACCGTGGCGCCGAGCTCCGGCTCGGTGAGGAGGAGCACGTCGTCCTCGCCGCGCCGCCACATGAGCAGCGGTGCGATCACGCGCGCCTTCGGCGTGAGCAGCAGCGCGTCCGCCGAACCGGACTCGGGCACGTCGTTCGAGAGCATCCGGTTCAGGTAGTCGATCGCGTCGGGGCCCTTGACGCGCACGTACGCGCGTGCGCGGCGCGCCGTCTCTGTCGCGGTGGTCACGCGGTCTAGAGTAGACCGCGTGTTCCGGTCGAGAGCCGAGCAGAAGGTCAAGGACGCGGGCTACGACCCGGCGCGCCTTCCGCCCGGGCAGTACCTGACGGAGAAGTGGCCCGTCCTGCACGCAGGCTCGGTGCCCCGGTACGACGGCCTCGACGACTGGACGCTGCGCATCTTCGGCGAGGTCGAGAACACGGTCGAGCTGACGTGGGCGCAGTTCAGCGCGCTGCCGCGGACATCGAACGTGCAGGACATCCACTGCGTCACGCGCTGGTCGCGCTTCGACACGCCGTTCGAGGGCGTGAGCTGGAGCGAGCTCGCAAAGCTCGCCCGTCCGAAGCCTTCGGCGCGGTTCGTGATCGCGCACGCGGAAGCCGGCTTCACGTCGAACTTCCCGCTCTCGTTCCTCGAGGACGAGAACGCGCTCCTCGCGACGCACGGCGACGGGGAGCCACTGACGCCCGACCACGGCTACCCGCTCCGACTCGTGATCCCGGGCAAGTACTTCTGGAAGAGCGCGAAGTGGCTGCGCGGGATCGAGCTCTCGACCGTCGACAAGCCGGGCTTCTGGGAGCGCTACGGCTACAACAACAACGCCGACCCGTGGAAGGAAGAGCGCTACGGGTTCTAGCGTGAAGATCCCCCGTTCGAGGGATCGGGCCGACGTCGGCCCGGTCGATATCTAGGCCAGTACCAACCCTCCCCCATCCCCTCGAAAAGCCGCCTCCCCGGGCGGCTTTTCTTTTGCCGGAACAGAAAGGGCGGCCCCGAAGAGCCGCCCTTTCGCGTTCCGTGAGCCCGAGGGCTCGGCTACATCATCCCGCCCATGTCCGGCATGCCTGCGCCCATCGCGGCGCCTGCCTTCTCCGGAGCCTCGGCGACGATCGCCTCGGTGGTGAGGATGTTCTTCGCGATCGACGCGGCGTTCTGGAGCGCCGAGCGCGTCACCATCGTCGGGTCGGTGATGCCGGCCTTCACGAGGTCGGTCAGCTCGCCCGTGTCGATGTTGATGCCCTGACCAGGCGTCGCCTCGCGCACGCGCTGGACGATGACGGAGGCCTCGAGGCCTGCGTTCGTCGCCAGCTGGCGGATCGGCTCCTCGAGCGAGCGGATGATGATCCGCGCGCCCGTCGCCTCGTCGTCGGCCAGCTCGCCGAAGGAGTCCTTGACGGCGTCGGCCGCGTTCAGCAGCGCGACCCCGCCGCCCGGCACGACGCCCTCTTCGAGCGCTGCGCGAGCAGCCTGCAGCGCGTCCTCGACGCGGTGCTTGGTCTCCTTCATCTCCGTCTCCGTGGCTGCGCCGACCTTGACGACGGCGACGCCGCCCGACAGCTTCGCGAGGCGCTCCTGGAGCTTCTCGCGATCGAAGTCGGAGTCGGTGTTCTCGATCTCGGCCTTGATCTGCTTGATGCGGGCCTTGATGCCCTCGGCCTCGCCGGCACCGTCGATGATCGTCGTCGTGTCCTTCGTGACGACGACGCGGCGGGCCGAGCCGAGCTGCGACATCTTCGTGTTCTCGAGCTTGAGGCCCATCTCCTCGGTGATCACCTCGGCGCCCGTGAGGATCGCGATGTCCTCGAGCATCCGCTTGCGGCGATCGCCGAAGCCCGGCGCCTTGACGGCGACGGCCTGGAACGTGC
>CAZDEX010000361.1:0-1966 GCA_964504405.1 uncultured Gaiellales bacterium
ACGGCGACGAGATCGGGATGGGCGACAACATCTTCCTCGGCGACCGCGACGGCGTCCGCACGCCGATGCAGTGGACGGGCGACCGGAACGGCGGCTTCTCCCGCGCCGACTTCCAGCAGCTGTATCTGCCGCCGCTCATGGACCCGGTCTACGGCTTCCAAGCGGTCAACGTCGAGGCGCAGCTCCGCCAGCCGAACTCCATGCTGCGGTGGATCCACCGCCTGATCGCGCTGCGCAAGGAGCACCCCGTCTTCGGACTCGGCACGTACGAGGCGCTGCGACCGGAGAACCCGCGGATCTTTGCGCACGTGCGCACGTACGAGGACGACATCGTGCTGTGCGTCCACAACCTGGCGCGGTCGGCGCAGGCGGTGGAGCTCGATCTGTCGCGCTGGGAGGGGCACGTCCCGGAGGAAATGTTCGGCCGGACACGCTTCCCGCGGATTGGCGAACTGCCCTATCTGCTCACTCTGGCCCCACGAGGGTTCTTCTGGTTCCAGTTGCGGAAGGAAGAGTCCGAGTGACGGACGAGCGGACGCTGATCGACTTCGTGACGAGCCAACGTTGGTTCGGCTCGAAGACCCGCGATGTCTCCCACGCGCAGGTGGTCGATTGCGCGACGCTGCAGGAAGGGCTCGAGCTGCAGCTCGTCGAGATCCGCTTCGACACGGGGACGCACGAGACCTACCAGCTCGTGACGAGCGGCGACGACCTCGATGCACTCGGCGACGCGAAGCAGGTGCGCGAGCTCCTGCACCTGATGCGCAACGACGCGAAGGTTCCGTGCGGCGACGGCGTCGTGCAGTTCGCCGCAGTCGAGGGGTTTGCCGGCACCGGGCACGAGCTGCGTAGCGCACGCGTCATGGACGCGGAGCAGTCGAACACCTCGATCGTGTTCGACGACGAGTTGATCCTCAAGGTCTTCCGGCGCGTCGAGGCCGGTGTCAACCCGGAGCTCGAGCTGTTGCGCTTCCTCACCTCGCGCGGTTTCGGGAACATCGCGCAGCTCTCGGGGTGGTACGAGTACGCCGGCCGGCAGATGGATGCGACGCTCGGCATCCTGCAGCAGTTCGTCGCGAACGGCGAGGACGGCTGGGAGCGCGCGCTCGGCTCGATGGACGACGGTGCGGAGCGCTTCCTCGACAGCCTGCGCCGGCTCGGCCAGGTGACCGGCCGCATGCACACCGTGCTCGGCTCCGACGCGAACGATCCGGCGTTCTGCCCCGAGGAGACGTCGTCCGAGTCGCTCGGCCTGCTCACCGCGACGGTCGACGAGGAGATCGAATCGATCTTCATGGCGCTGCCCGACGACCATCCCGACCTCGAGCTGATCCGCGGCCGCGGCGAAGAGGTGCGCGAGCGCCTCCGCCTGCTCACGAACCTCGGCGGGGCGGGCCGCGTGATCCGCCACCACGGCGACTTCCACCTCGGCCAGACGCTGTGGGCGGGTGACGACTGGGTCGTCCTCGACTTCGAGGGCGAGCCGGCGCGCTCGCTGCCCGAGCGCCGGCGCAAGCGGAGCCCGCTGCGCGACGTCGCCGGGATGCTGCGCTCCTTCGCGTACGCCGCGTCTGCCGCGTCGCTCCTGCGCGGGACGGAGCCGCCGCCGGCGTGGGAGGCGCGGGCCCGCGCGGAGTTCCTCGAGGGCTACAAGGAAACCGTCGACCTGAACCTGGTTCCGTCAGGGGCGTCGATGGACAAGCTCCTCACAGTGTTCGAGTTGGAGAAAGCGGTCTACGAGCTGCGGTACGAGCTCAACCACCGGCCCGACTGGGTGAAGATCCCGGTCGCCGGGATCGTCCGCATGCTCGAGGAAGAGGTGCCGGTATGACCTCGGTCACGTTCCGCGACGTCGGCCTTTCGCGGAGCCCGGCTCCGCCGGGCGGGAGCGAAAGGCGGCCAGGGGCGTGACGCAGTCGAAGGCGTCGGCGTTCGGCGAGCTCGACATCTGGCTCGCGCGCGCGGG
>CAZDEX010000362.1:0-1960 GCA_964504405.1 uncultured Gaiellales bacterium
TGGTGCGGCAGCCGGCGGATGAAGCCGACGGTGTCGGTGACGAGATAACGGCGGCCGTCGTGCTCGAAGCCGCGCGTCGTCGGGTCGAGGGTGTGGAAGAGCTGGTTCTCGACCGAGACGTCGGACCCCGTGAGCGCGTTCAGCAACGTCGATTTGCCGACGTTCGTGTAGCCCGCGAGCGCCACGGTGGGCGTCTCGCTGCGCGCGCGCTCCTTGCGCCGGGTCGCACGCTGCTTCTCCAGCTCCTTCAACCGTCGCTTGAGCAGCGAGATGCGCCGGCGCGCCAGGCGGCGGTCGGTCTCGAGCTGCGACTCGCCGGGGCCGCGCGTCCCCACGCCGCCGCCGAGCCGCTCGAGGTGCTGCCACATGCCGCGCATGCGCGGCAGGTTGTACTCGAGCTGCGCGAGCTCGACCTGCAGCTTCCCTTCGGCGCTCGTCGCGTGCTGGGCGAAGATGTCGAGGATCAGCTGCGTGCGGTCGATCACGCGCGCGTTGAGGGCGTTTTCGAGGAAGCGCTGCTGCGAGGGATCCAGCTCGTCGTCGACGAGCACGCTCTCCGCGCCCGACTCCTTGAAGCGCTCTTTCAGCTCTTCGAGCTTGCCCTTGCCGACGTAGGTGCGCCGCGCCGGGCGTGCGCGGTGCTGCACGACCTCGCCGACGGGCTCGACCCCGGCGGTACGCGCCAGCTCCTTGACCTCGGCGAGCTCATCCTCCGCGTCCACTCCCTGGCCCAGCACCGCGAGGACGAACCCGCGCTCGGGCGCTGGGCCCGCTCCGGGCGCCGGCAAAGCGGGCGCCTTCGCTCCTTTACGAGCCTCCGTCAAGCCTGCGTCTCGGAGAACGTGGAATCATCGTGCACGATTATGGCACTCGCCGAACGGGCCCTGGACCTCGTGAACATCCCCTCCGAATCGGGCTCGGAGGCGGAGGTGGCGGCCTACGTCGACGGAGAGGTACCTCTACACACAGCCTTTTCGGACAAGGACTCGGTCATCTACGCCAAGCGGGAGGGCAAGCCGCTCGTCCTCCTGGCAGGCCACACGGACACGGTCCCGGCGCAGAAGAACCTGCCCGGAAGGATCGAGGACGGATGGGTCGTGGGCCTCGGGGCGAGCGACATGAAGGGCGGGCTCGCGGTGATGATCGAGCTCGCGCGCTGGGCGGCCGAGGCGGAGCTCGCCTACGACGTCGCGTTCCTCTTCTTCCCGCGCGAGGAGCTCGGGCCCGAGCACAACCCGCTGCCGGCGGTGTTCGAGCAGACCGGCATCGTCGACGAGGCGCAGCTCGTGATCGTCCTCGAGCCGACGGACAACACGCTGCAGCTCGGGTGCCTCGGCAACCTGAACGCGCGCGTCGTCTTCGAGGGGAGATCGGCGCACTCGGCGCGGCCGTGGCTCGGGGTGAACGCGATCAAGCTCGCCCTCGAGGGCTTGCAGCCGGTGCTCCTGTCGGAGCCGCGTGACGTCGACATCGACGGCCTCGCCTTCCGCGAGGTGATGTCGGTGACGCAGCTGCATGCAGGCATCGCGTCGAACGTCATCCCCGCGCGGGCCGAGGCGACGATCAACTACCGCTACGCGCCCGACCGCACGCCCGAGTCGGCCGTCGAGCACATCCACGAGCTGTATCCGGACGCAGAGATCTACTCGCATTCAGGCCCTGCCCACGTCGCGCTGCACAGTTCCCTCGTCGAGCGGCTTCGCGCGGCGGGCGCGTTCGAGATCCAGCCAAAGCAAGCCTGGACGAACGTCGCCGACTTTGCGGCACGCGGCCTCGACGCGATCAACCTCGGGCCGGGCGCGACCCGCTACGCGCACGCCGTCGACGAGCGCGTCGAGATTGCGGAGCTCGAGCGCACGTTTTCGGCTCTCCAGCGGTTCCTCGCCGGTACCGTCTGACCGTGCAGCTCTCCCCCGTTCTCGCCGATCTCGCGCAGTACCCCTTCACACGCCTCGACGAC
>CAZDEX010000363.1:0-1956 GCA_964504405.1 uncultured Gaiellales bacterium
CGGCCGGGCCCGTCGGCTGCGCGGTTGCAGGACGCGCTCCGGCTACGCTCCCGGCCGTGACCGAGAGAGTCCGTCTCGGTGGGATGGCGCTCGCCAACGGCGTGCTCGTGCACGGCCCGAAGGCGTGGGCGTGCGCCGTGCGGACCGACGACGGCCAGGTGAAGGTCGTCGCACGGCGCAAGCGCTTCCGCGCCTCGGAGGTGCGCAACCCGATCCTGCGCGGGCCTGCGCGGATGGCGGAGGTATTCGCGCTGCTGCCGCAGGTGAAGCGCGCGCTGCCGGAGGCCGAGCTGCCGATGGAGCGCCCGCGCGTGCTCGCGTCGATGGTCGGTAGCGCGTTCGTGCTGCGCGGCCTGCGCGCGAGCAGCTTGCGACCTGTCGCGCGCGAGCTGATCACGGGCCTTCTCTCCGTCGCGCCCGCGGCCCTCGCGTTGCGCGGCGGCGACCTCGCCGCCTACCACGGGGCCGAGCACATGTCGATCGGCGGCTACGAGCATGGCGATGCGCGGCCGAAGGAGCACGAGCGCTGCGGCTCGCACCTGCTTGCACCGATGCTGATCACGACCGCGGTCGGGAACATCGCTGCCGAGCAGGCTCCTCCGAAGCTCCGCTCCGCGGCGAAGCTCGCGGGCGCGGTCGGTTCGGTCGCCGCCTCGGTGGAGATCTTCGGCTGGATGACGCGCCATCCCGCGCACCCGCTCTCGCGCGCGCTCGCGAAGCCCGGCCACGAGCTGCAGCACCGGCTCGGCACGCGCGAGCCGACACCGGATCAAATTGAGGTCGCCGAGGCCGCCCTGCACGCCTGCCTGCGGTTAGAGGAAACAGGGCTCGAGCGGTGATCACGACCCGCAAGCGCCTCGACCCGTCGATCTTCGACCTGCCCGTCGAGAAGATGCGCGCGGGCTGGTACACGGACGCCTACTTCAACCACACCCGCGCCGCTCTGCTCGACGACGGCCGTCATCCGCAGGTCGTCATGCAGGTCTTCCAGAAGCGCAACGCGTATCTCGGCGGCATGGACGAGGCGATCGCGATCCTCAAGCTCTGCGCCGACGACTTCGAGGGGCTCACCGTCCACGCGTTGTACGACGGCGACTCGATCGAGCCCTACGAGCCCGTGCTGACGATCGAAGGCGACTACACGACGTTCGCCCACCTCGAGACCGTCTATCTCGGCGTACTCGCACGGCGCACGCTGATCACGACCAACGTCGTCAGCACTTTGCGAGCGGCGAACGGCAAGCCGGTGATCTTCATGCCGGCGCGTCACGACCATCACCGCGTGCAGACGGGCGACGGCTACGCCGCGTACGTCGCAGGGCAGATCGTCGGCGCGCCGATCGGCGTCACGACCGAGGAGCAGGCGTCCTGGTGGGGCGGCAGCGGGCTCGGCACGGTGCCGCACGCGTTGATCGCCGCGTACGGCGGCAACACCGTCGCCGCCGCGAGGCACTTCGCGAGCTGGGCGCCGGACGACATGAACGTGACGGTCCTCGTCGACTTCGAGAACGATTCGGTGCGCACCGCGCTCGACGTGGCGCGCGCGCTCGGCCCGCGCCTGTGGGGCGTTCGCCTCGACACGTCCGAGTCCCTCGTCGACCGGTCGCTGTGGGAGGAGATGGGCGACTTCAAGCCCACGGGCGTGAACCCGCGGCTCGTCTGGAAGGTGCGCAAGGCGCTCGACGACGAGGGCTTCGGCGCGGTGCGCATCGTGGTCTCCGGTGGCTTCACCGTCGAGAAGATCAGCGAGTTCGAGGAGGACGGCGTCCCCGTCGATGCGTACGGCGTCGGCTCTTCCCTGATCCGCGGCTCGAACGACTTCACCGGCGACATCGTCGTGACCGACGGCAAGCCGTCCGCGAAGATCGGCCGCCGCTACCGGCCGGGCTCGCGGCTGGAGCTCGTGACGTGACTGTCGTCCTCTGGGACGTCGACACGCAGGTCGACTTCGTGCAC
>CAZDEX010000364.1:0-1952 GCA_964504405.1 uncultured Gaiellales bacterium
CGCTCGAAGCGCGCGGCGGCGACGTGCTCGTCCTCTCCGGCGACACGCCGCTTCTCACTGCAGAGCTCCTGCGCGAGTTGATCGAGACGCACCATCGCGAGCGCGCCGACGCGACGATCCTCAGCGCGGAGCCGCCCGACCCGCGCTTGTACGGACGCATCGTCCGCAAGCCCGACGGCTCCGTGCTGAAAGTCGTCGAGGGCACCGACGCAACGCCGGAGGAGCAGGCGATCGGCGAGATCAACTCGTCGATCTACGTCTTCAAGGCCGCCGCGCTGTGGCCGGCGCTCGACAAGCTCGAGCCGAAGAACGTGCAGGGCGAGCTGTACCTTACCGACGCGATCGGGATCATCGTCGACGCCGGCGGCAAAGTCGCAGCGCACATCGCAGCCGATTCACGGCAGACGGACGGTGTGAACACGCGCGCCGAGCTCGCACACGCGGCCGCGGTCCTGCGCGACCGGATCAACGAAGCGCACATGCTGGCGGGCGTCACGATTGTCGATCCGCAGACGACGTGGATCGAGCCGACGGTGGAGATCGAGCCCGACGCGACGATCCAGCCGTTCACGTACCTGCGCGGCGGCACGAGGGTCGCGAGCGGCGCGGACATCGGCGCCAACACCGTCGCGATTGACGCCCACATCGGCGCGAACGCGACGATCGGCCCCTTCTGTTACCTTCGCCCCGGAACGGTCCTCGGTGAGTCCTCGAAGGCGGGCACCTACGTGGAGATCAAGAACTCGAGGATCGGAGACCGCACCAAAGTGCCCCACCTCTCGTACATCGGCGACGCCGACATCGGCCCTGACACGAACATCGGCGCGGGGGCGATCACGGCGAACTTCCCGCACAAGCCGGGGCAGCCGAAGGGCCGGACGACGATCGGCGGCAACGTCAGGACCGGCATCCACAATGGCTTCGTGGCGCCGGTCGAGATCGGGGACGGAGCATGGATTGCAGCCGGATCGGTGATAACGAAGAACGTCCCCTCGGACGCCCTGGGGATTGCTCGCCCGCGCCAAGAGAACAAGGAGGGCTATGCAGCCCGGCAGCGCGACGACTGAGCTCACGCTTCCCGGCCTCGAAGGTGCGGAGGCCGTGACGAAGCCGAGCACGGGACACTGGCTCGAGCGCGGGCCCCAGAAGCGCCTAATGGTGTTCTCGGGGCGCTCGCACATGACCCTCGCTGCGCGGATCGCCGAGCAGCTCGGTGTCGAGCTCGGCGAGATCGAGCTGCACACGTTCGGCAACGGGGAGACGTACGTCCGCTTCGACGAGTCGATCCGCGGCGCCGACCTCTTCCTCGTGCAGACCGGGTGCGACCCCGTCGACCAGAACCTGATGGAACTGCTGCTGATGATCCAGGCGGCGAAGCTCGCCTCCGCCAAGCGCATCACCGCCGTCATCCCGTGGTACCCGTACGCCCGCCAGGACCGGAAGGCCAAGCCGCGCGAGCCGATCTCCGCGCGCCTCGTGGCCGACATGCTGCAGCTCGCAGGCGCGGACCGCGTGCTGACGATGGACCTGCACGCCGGCCAGATCCAGGGCTTCTTCACGATCCCCGTCGACCACATGACCTCGCTGCCGTTGTTCGCGCGTCACTTCCGCGATCTCGGGCTGACCGGCGAGGGCGTCGTGTCTGTGGCGCCCGACGCCGGTCGCGCGAAGCACGCGGTGCGCTTCGCGGAGATGATCGACGCGGACTTCGCGATCATGCACAAGACGCGTCCGGCGCACGACGTCGTGGCGGTGACGGAGGTGACCGGCCGCGTGCGCGACAAGATCGCGATCATCGGCGACGACATCACGACGACCGGCGGAACGCTGATCGCGGGCGCGCAGGCGTTGAAGGAGCACGGCGCGACCGACGTCTACGTGTTCGTCACCCATGCGCTCCTCTCGGCCGAAGGGCTGCAGAAGCTGAGCGAGGCCGACATCACCGGCATCGT
>CAZDEX010000365.1:0-1926 GCA_964504405.1 uncultured Gaiellales bacterium
CGCGACGATGACCGAGATGCGCCTCTACGACATCCGCGTCACCGTCGAGCGGATCGAGGGCCGCTCCGTCTGCGGGCTCGCGGTCGGCGACTACTTCGAGGTGACGGAGTCGAACCGCTTACGCATCCCCGAGGGCAAGCACTTCTGCCTGTACGCGCTGCAATCGGTGCTGCCGCTGATCCCGGCGAAGCAGCGCAAGCTCGACGCGGCCGACTGGCTCGAGCAGGACAACCTCGTCTGCTGCCCCGATCCCGATGAGCGGGTCGTGATGCGCATCGAGCGGATCGGCGAGCGGACGCTCCAGACCGAGGAACTCACCTGAGGGAGATCGGCCTCGGCCTGCAGTCGGACAAGACGGCCGAGGAGTACGCGTCGCTCGCCGCGCGCGCGGAGGAGGCGGGGTTCGACGTCATCTCCGTCTTCCACGATTTGCTCTACCAGCCTGCGATCGTCCCGCTGACCGTGATTGCGGGCGCGACCTCGCGCGTGCGGCTCGGCCCCGCAGCGCTGAACGTGGCCACGCTGCATCCCGTCGAAGCGGCAGGGCAGATCGCGGCGCTCGACATCGTCTCGGACGGGCGCGCGTACCTCGGCCTGGTCGCGGGCGCGTGGCTCGACCGGCTCGGGATCGACGCGGGCGCGCCCGTCTCGCGCATGGAAGAAGCGATTGAGATCGTGCAGCGCTTGTTCGCCGGCGACCGCTCGGGCTTCGCGGGCGCGCACTTCACGCTCGCGCCCGACACGGGCTTCGAGTTCGAGCCGCGTCGTTCGCGCATCCCGCTCTTGATCGGCACGTGGAAGCCGCGCATGGCGGCACTCGCCGGGCGCGTCGCCGACGAGGTGAAGATCGGCGGCTGCGCGAACCCGGCCATGGTCGAGCGGATGCGCGAGTGGATCGGGAACGACGACGTCGGCATCGTCGTCGGGGCCGTGACGGTCGTCGACGAAGACGGTGACGCGGCGCGGGCGCGCGCGCTCGAGGAGGTCGGGATGTACCTCGAAGTCGTGGGACAGCTCGACCCGACGATCGAGGGCGAGCCGAAGCTCGAGCAGTTCGCGTTCGCCGGCACGCCGGAGGAGGTCGCCGAGCACGCCGAGCGCCTCTATGCCGCGGGTGTCAAGCGTGTCGAGTTCGGAATGCCGCAGGGATTGACCACCGAACTGGGCGTCGAGCTGCTCTGCGAGCGCGTCCTGCCGCTCCTCCGCAGTTAGAGTCGGCAAATGAGCACGCCGCCGCCGCCCGCGCCGGCCAAGCCGCCGAGGCCGCGGTGGAGCGTCGACCCGCGCCTGCTGCTCTTCGTGCTCGCGCTGTTCGCGATCAACTTCTACGTCTCGAGCCGTGCGACATCGCCGCCCGCGCGCGTGCGCGTTCCGTACAGCCCGTCCTTCCTCGGCGAGGTGAGTGCGGGCCACGTCGTGTCGATCACGTCGAAGGGGACGGCGATCCAGGGGACGTTCACGCAACCCGAGTCCTATGCGGGCTCGAAGAAGACGAAGCTGTTCGCGACGGAGATCCCTGCGTTCGCGAACACCGACCAGCTCTCGAAGCTGCTGCAGGAGAAGAACGTCGTCGTGAACGCGAAGCCGCTCACGACGAGCGTGCCGTGGTGGGAGAGCCTGCTGCTCGGGTTCGGGCCGACGCTGCTCTTCCTGTTGCTGCTGTTTTGGCTGATGCGGCGCGCGGGGAACGTGCAGGGGATGCTGGGCGCGTTCGGACGCTCGCGCGCGCGGCGGTACGAGCCGTCGGGCGCGAAGGTGACGTTCGCGGACGTCGCCGGCATCGACGAGGCGAAGGCGGAGCTCGCGGAGGTCGTCGACTTCCTGCGCCATCCGGAGCGGTACCAGAAGCTCGGCGGGCGCATCCCGCGCGGCGTGCTGCTGGTCGGCCCGCCGGGCACGGGCAAGACGCTGCTCGCGCGCGCGGTC
>CAZDEX010000366.1:0-1906 GCA_964504405.1 uncultured Gaiellales bacterium
CGTCTTGGCCCACTGCCGAGCCAGCGTCGTCTTGCCATAGCCGGCAGGCGCGAGGAGCAGAATGATCCGCGCCTCGGACTCGTCCAGGAGCTTGATCAGCCGAGGGCGCTCGATGATTCGGCGCTCCCTCCGGACTCTCGGTTTGGTCGTGCTCGCGGTCATTGCCTGCCGTGCCCCCTCCCAGGCGTGCCGCTCGCCTGCGCAAACCGTAGTACGCGCCCGCTCAAATGAGAAGGGCCGAAGCGCCCGCGGCCGAGGGTGTCGCCGCGGGCGCTCTTCGCCGTCAGCCCCCGTTGTCGGCTTGCGCCGACCTCAGGCTGTTCGCCAACGGGTCTTCGCCCGTCAGCAATCGGAACGCGACCGGGATCTGCCGCCGCCGCGGGACTCCAAGCTTCTGCCGGAGCACGTCGCAGTGGGCCTTCGCGGTGCGGGGCGAAATACCGAGTGCCACACCCACCTCGTCGTTCGACAGACCCTGCGCGATCAACTCGACGACTTCTCGCTGGCGCGAGGTGATTCCTGAAGGGTCTCGTAGTGCCTGCATGCGACGCAGGCTATGAGGCACCGATTGACGGAAGTATCGGTCGAAGGGTGTATCCGCCGGTTTTATGCGCGGGTGCGCGCGCGTCCACCGACGAACGACGCCTCGTGGCCCCGTTCGTTCGCGCCGCGAAGCTCATCGTCGGTCAGCGCGCCGATGCGCGAAAGAAGCTCGAACTCGTCACGCAGGTGTGTCCGCATCATCTCGGGGCCGTCCGTCGCGATCGTGAACGGCACGCCGTGCTCGACGAACGTGCGAAACGTGTCGCGCACCTCGTCCTCGTTCGCGAGCGCCTTCGTCAGCAGATTGCTCGTCGGGCAGATCTCGAGTGTGATGTGGGCCTCGCGGATCGCATCCATCAGCGCCGGCTCGCGCGCGGCGAGGATGCCGTGCCCGATCCGGTCGGGACGCAGCGACTCGACGACCTCGCCGAGCTCGTCGACGCCGTACTGCGCGCCCTCCTCGCCGCAATGGATCGTCACGCCGAGGCCCGCCTCGCGCGCGAGCTCGACGTGCTCGCGGATCTGCGTGTAGTCGTAGCGCGCACCGCCGGGCCGCGGCCCCGCGATGTCGATGCCGACGATGCCGCGCGGCTTGTAGCGGATCGCCTTCTCGACGACGACCATGTTCTGCTCAGCCGTGAACGTGCGGTCCATCATCAGGATCAGCCCCGCACGCACCTGCGGATACTCGAGCGACGCACGGTCGAGCCCGCGGATCGCAGCGAGGATGATGTGGTCGAGGTCGCGCTCGCCGCCGCGGTTGCGCTTCATCGGGTTGAAGCGCAGCTCGAGCGTCGTGATCCGCTGCGAGCGGTAGGCGCCGCCGATCGCCGCATGCACGCTCCGCTCGACGGCGAGCGGCGAGCTCTGGATCAGCTCCGACAGGTGGTAGATCTGGTCGAGCGCGTCGAGGTTCGGCACCCCGCGCGGATCCGAGACCGTGACGAGCCCGTCGAACTCCCAGAAGTCGCGCACGGGGAGCGCGATGCCCTGCTCGTGCGCGAGGCTCCACATGATGTCGGAGGCAACCGAGCCGCCGAGATGCGTGTGGAGCTCGGCGAGTCCGTCTTCGACCACGTCTCCGACTCTAGCCTTCGCTCCGTGGGTGTCGACGACCTCCGCCTCCCCGACTGAAGAGGTTTCGACGAGGCCGCTTGCGGGCGGCGCATTAGACAACGTGCGTCGCGGGGATACTGCGCCGACGGGGGACATGTCGGGCACGTATAAATACACGCGCCGCGACCGTGAGGTCGCCGCCGACGTCGCAGCGATTCATGCGCGGCTCGCCGCGCTCGCGCAGGGCCCGATGGACGAGCACGTGGCGGACGAGCTCGGCGCGATCCGGGCGCGCCTGCAGCAGATC
>CAZDEX010000367.1:0-1903 GCA_964504405.1 uncultured Gaiellales bacterium
CCGTGCACGCTCGACGCCGACTGCGCCGGCGGCCTTTGCGACAAGGCGACGACGCAGTCTCAGGGGACCTGCGCATCGCAGATCACCCTGTCGCCGCTCGACAAGGCGTGCGCGTCGCTCAGCGGCCAGTAGCGCCGGCGCTCAGCGCGCGCCGGGCGGCTTCAGCATCACGGGCGGCAGCCCGATCTGCGGGTCGGTCGAGTCCGACGCGACGAATCGATTGCCCTGCAGGTCCTGGATCTGGATCGTGATCTCGACCGCGACGTTCGCCGCCTCGGTCGTGCGGATGCCGAGGTCGAACCCCGTCAGGCCCGCGATCTCGGCGGGGATCCACGGCGTGTAGAGCGGGTCGTTGCCGTTGGACCGGTTCTGCGGGTTCATGATGTTGTTCGCGTACGACGTCGGATCGAACCCCGGGTTCACGTTCGTGGCGTTCGGGTCGTCGGGCGGCGGATTCGTGGTGCTGTTCCCGGCGTCGGCCATCGCGGCCGCGGCCGCGGCCTTCGCCTGGGGGCTCGCGAGGAGGTTCTCGACCGACGAGAGCTTGATCGCGATCTCGTGCATGTCGTCGGGCGTGAGCGTCCCGTCGACGCGCGACATGGGCGGCAGGACGAAGGGCACGTCGTAGCCCCAGTTCGGCGTGGTCTGCTCGTCGCTGACCACGGTGACGCCCGGATTCCAGCGCACGAACTCGTTCCACGGATCGATGAGCAGCCACACCACGTGCTGCTGGCTGTCGATGTTCGAGAGCGTGTAGTGGACCTCGACGCTCTCGTCCTCCGCGGTGAGGAAGGGCGCGCGCGGATACGGAGTGCCCGGGATCGGCTTGGAGAGCCCCGACAGCTCGCTGGCGCTCGGCTTGCGCACGGGTAGCTGCACCGGGAGCTGGGCCTGATAGAGCGTCAGCTTCTGATCGCTGTAGTAGGGAGCCATCTTGCTCGTCATCCCGAGCTCGATCGGCTTGGTGACCTGGTTGGTCGTGTTGTCCGAGCAGCTCGTGGCTGCGACCAAGAGCAGGGGGCAAAAGCCCACGGCCATGGGGGCCCACGCCCCTCGCAAAGTCAGTGAATTTCGAGGCATGACGACCGTCAGGACCTCCCGAATCCATCTAGTGCGATGCATGTGCCAAGCGCTCCCGGTGCCCACGATGTGCGATGGTACTCACCCGGCGTCGAGCTCCGCCAGGATGCGATAGAGGCCCTGCCGGCTGATGCCGAGCGCGCGTGCCGCGCGCAGCTTGTTGCCGTCGGCCGCCGCGATCGCGCGACCCACGAGCTCGCGCAGCTCGGCGCGGTGCCGCGCGCGCAGCGTCGCGACGCTCGTCTCCTCCAGCGGACGATCGCCGCGCGAGCCCGCGCGCGCGCCGCTCGACCGGATGGCCTCGCGCACCTCGTCGCCGGAGATCATGTTCCCCTCGACGAGCGAGGTGGCGACGCGCAGCACGTTGGCGAGCTCGCGGACGTTCCCCGGCCACGAGTGCTCGCTCAACGCCGTGAGGGCCGGGACGTCCAGGCGCTTCCCGTCCGCCGACGGTTCCCGTGCGAGCAGCGCGCGAGCGACCACCGGGATGTCCTCGGGGCGCTCGCGCAAGCTCGGCACGCGCACCGTGATCGCCGCGAGGCGATAGTAGAGGTCCTCGCGGAACGCCGCGGTGGAGACCATCGCGGTCAGCTCCCTGTGCGTCGCGGCGATGACGCGCACGTCGACCTTCCGCGCCTTGGTGCCGCCGACGGGGCGCACCTCGCGCTCCTCGAGCACGCGCAGGAGCTTCGCCTGCATCGCGCGGCTCATCTCGCCGACCTCGTCGAGGAAGAGCGTGCCTCCGTGCGCCTCGACGAAGAGCCCGGGGCGAGCGCGATCGGCGCCGGTGAAGGCTCCGCGCTCGTGACCGAAGAGCTCCGCC
>CAZDEX010000368.1:0-1898 GCA_964504405.1 uncultured Gaiellales bacterium
CCTGCCGCGCGAAGTTCTCGGTGAGTTCGCGATAGCTCTCGACCCGCTGCAGCGACGCACGCGCAAGGTCGTCTTCCTTCTTATCGACGGCGAGTTCGGCCTTGCGCATCCATTCCGCGATCTTGTCGGCGTTTTCTTTCTGCTTGTTTTCGAGCAGGTGTTGGTCGGCGATGGCGATCGCGACCTGCGTCTTGACCTGCAGGAGCTGGTTCTGCATGTCGAGAATCACCTGCTTGATCAGCTTTTCGGGTTCTTCGGCCTTGTCGATCAGGTCATTCAGATTCGCCCGGACCAATGTTGCGACTCGTTCTAATAGTGCCATGGTGAACTCCTTTCCTTCGCCTGCTACCTAATCTGTGAGTTTGCCCTGCTTCTCAATTCATGTGTGTGATGGAGTGCTTCGCATTCTGGACACTCGGTCGGCTTGCGCCGGGCTGAGAAACCAATGGCTACCCCGATCGCCACTCCTACAGCTAGCCAAACGCCTATGTTGCCGGCTATGGCTCCGGCGACTGCGCCCAGAGCGGCACCCAGCGCGATTCCCAATCCCGCGAATTTTGGTTTGCGGTTCATAAATCGCTTCCCTTCCGCTTCGCTTCGCCCGCGGGACGGGCGAGGCGCCCGTCCCTACACGAGCTTGAGACCCCTCGCTTACGCTTTTGGCAACTCGGGCTTGGGAGCCTTGTCGCCGATCTGCCGGACTTTGCCCAGCAACTCTGATAGCGGCATCCCCGAGAGCGTCTCGAACAACGCGGGCACCTGCGCCGCCATCTTGGTGATGTCGCCGGTGATCTTGTTCATGCCAGCGGCCTCGCCATTTCCGGTGGATACGACCGTGATCTTGTCGACATTCGCCAGCGGGCTCGCCAGGGCCTTCACAACTTCCGGCATGCTGGCAAACAACTTGTCGATCACGGCCGCCTGGTTGTACTCCTGATACGCCTCGGCTTTCACGTTCATGGCCTTGGCTTCGGCTTCACCTTTCTTGAAGATGATCTCGGCTTCGGCTTCGCCCTGGGCACGGATCGACGAAGCGTGGCCTTCGGCTTCAGCAACCAGCCGTTGCTTTTCGGCTTCGGCAAGCGTCTCAATTCTCTGACGCTCGATCTCAGCCTGCTTCAGAACCGTGGCGATCAATTCCTTCTCGCGACGGTTGATCTCGGCTTCCTGCACCTTGACCTGTTGCTCTTTTTCGATCTGCATCACCTTCACCTGCTCCGCAACGACTTGTTGCTGCATGATGTTGGTCTGGATGTCGTAGGCCTTGTCAGCCTGTGCCTGCTGGCGCTTCGTGACTTCAAGGAACTGTGCCTTTTTGACTTCCAGGTCGCGCTGCGCCTCCGCCTGCTTCGCCATGGACGCGGTTTCCGCGGCGACACGCTCCTGGTCGGCCTGCGCTTTTGCGACTGCGGCTTCCCTCTGCGCCAAGGCGCGCTTGATCGCTGTGTCGCGGTCGGCTTCGGCGGCGGCCACATCGGCATCGCGCTTGATGCGGGCGACATCTGGCCGGCCCATGTTGGTGATGTATTCGTTCTTGTCGCGGACCTCTTTGATGGTGAACGAGATGACCTCGAGTCCCATCTTGTTCATGTCGTCCGCGCAAGTGGAACGCATGCGATCGGACACCATCTCCGGTTGCTTGACGATTTCTTCGACCGTCAACTGCCCGATGATGCCGCGAAGGTGTCCTTCCATGACCAGCCGGATCAGGCCTTCGCGCTCCTGGTCTGTCTTGGTGAGAAACTGCTCAGCCGCGGTGAGAATTGACTCGGTATCCGATTTAACCTTAATCTGCGCCACCGCTTCCACGGTGACGGCTACGCCCTGCTTGGTGTAGAGATCCTGCTGGGGAGCCACATCGAAGGACATCAATTCGAGCGACAGCTCGCGGCAGTTTT
>CAZDEX010000369.1:0-1891 GCA_964504405.1 uncultured Gaiellales bacterium
ACGAGTTCGAAGAGGGCGACCACAAGCTCGTCGTGAACAAGATCGGCGTCTCGCCCCTGCCGGGCGACACGCGCACCTGCGTGTTCTCCGTCGGCGCCTGATTCTGATTCGCGCTCTTCGCGAACCAGAATCAAGGGTTCCGGTACGGATGAGCCGTCGCGTGACCCTTGAATCTGGTTCGGCTGCGCCGAATCAGATTCCGGCGGCGTCCTCCGCTGCGACGAGCCCGAGCACGAGCGCCTGCGCCAGGCCGCTCGTGTACCCACCCGTCGCGATCCCTCCTGCGTCAACGCCTGCGGCCCAGAGGCCGTCGACGCCGACGACGCGGGCGCGGTCATCCACCTGCACGCCCCCCAGCGTGTGCGTGATCGACGCGATCACGCGCACCGCCGCCACGACGCCGTCGGGCGGGTCGAAGGGAAGGTCGGCGAGCGGGACGTGCGCCTCCGCGGGCGCGGCCTCGACGATCTCGGCGACCGTGCGGTCGCGCACGCGCTCGCGCAGGGCTTCCTCGTCGAGGAGGTAGTACGCGCGCGCGTCTCGGCGGCGCGCCGTGGCCTGCACGACGTTCGTCTCCGACCACGAGACATCCTCGCGCGCGAAGAACTCGACGCCGTCCTCGTCGAAGATCCGTGCAACGCGGCCGTAGAGCTGCGAGAGCGAGACGAGCTGCGTCTCGTCCCACGGCGCGTCCGGCATGTTGCGGCCGTAGAACTCGTCCATGCCGCTGCTCAGGCTCGCGCCGCGGTCGAGCGCGTGGCAGAGGCCGTCGCCCGTCGACCAGGGCGCCGCGCGGAGCCGCAGCGACGCAGCCGGCTGCACGTAGCGCGTCACCAGGTCGTCGGAGGCCGCGAAGCCGCCGGTGCACAGGATCGTCGGTTCTCCTGCGCACCCGTCCGACTGCAGCTCGACGTCGCCGGCGAGCGCTTCCACGACACCGCGCGGGTCGAACCGCTTGCCCACCGTCCGCGGGTTGCCGGTCTCCTCCCACACGACCGGCGCGCCGCGCGCGACGAGCCAGTCGAGCGCGTCGTCCAGACGCTCCCAGATCAGCCGCTGCAGGCGCTCGTCGCCGCCAGGGCATTCGCGGCGGAACTCCTCCCACTCCCGGTGGCGCCACACGACGCACGACGACAGGAGCATCGAGCCGCCGACACGCGTGCCCTTCTCGTGCACGACGACGTCGCGGCCGAGCTCGCGCAGGCGCGCGGAGGCGACGAGGCCGGCCATGCCGGCGCCGGCGACGATCAAGTGAGCGAGAACGTCGGCTTGTGCTCGACGTACTCGATGCGGACACGCTCGGGGCCCCAGAGGAACGCCGCGTACGTGTTCGCCGCGTCGACGACGGACTCGACCTCGATCCCGAGGTCCTTCGCGTCGCCGATCACCTCGTCGGCGGAATCGACCAGCACCGCGAGGTGGTTGAGGAGCGGCTGTCGCGGCTCGCCCGGGTCGCCCTGGACGAACTCGACGTAGGCCCCTCCGACCTCGACCCGCGCCGGGCCGGCGGGCTCGAAGCCGTAGCGCTCGTATTCCGCGGCGGTCGCCTCGGGGTCGGCCGAATAGAGGGTGATGTGGTCGAGGTCGTAGTCCACGTCGGTCGGCGCCTCGACGAGCGTGATCAGCACGCCCCCGCCGGCGTCGAAGATCTCGGCCGTCCCGTCCGGGAGCTCCGCCCGGGCCGCGGCGAGGTCGGAGACGCGCAGCCCGACGTGGGCGAACGCACCGCGCTCGCGCGGTCCTTCGGCGTCGAAGAGCGTGAGCTTCCCGCGGCGGGCGTTGCTGCCCATCAGCGTGAAGTTCGACTCCTGCGCGATCACGTGCATCCCGACATGGCGCTCGAGGAAGCGCGCGATCGTCTCCCGTTCGGAGACCCAGAAGGCGATGTGGT
>CAZDEX010000370.1:0-1867 GCA_964504405.1 uncultured Gaiellales bacterium
GTCGTCGCCGCGCGCGCCGGCGGGCGCGTCGTCGGCTCCGTCGAGCTGATCCGGGTGGGGGAGGCGTTCGACGCCGACGACCACGCGATGGCGGAGCTCGTCGCCACCCAGCTGGCGCTCGCGGTGCGGACGCTCGGCGTCGATGCCGGCTCGGCGCTCGCCGCGCGCCGCGCGCAGTCGCTCGAGCTCGCGGGGGAGGCGCTCGCGGCCGGCGGCGACGCACGTCATGCCGCGCAGCAGGCCGTCCGCGTCGCGGCGGAGACGACGGGTGCGCGAGCGGGCGCCTTGTGGCAGGTCGGCGACGACCGCTCGCCGGACCTCGTCGCGTCGATCGGCTCCGTCGAGCCGGGACTCGACCGCGCACGCGAGCTCGTTCGCGAGCTGGTCGAGACGTGGCGCCCGCCCGCGATCGAGCACGACAAGGGATTGCCCGCCCGCGCGCCGTACGTCGTGACGCTGCCGCTCGGACAGCCTGTCTTCGCGATGCTCCAGCTCTTCTACGCGCACGACTCCGCCCCGGCGAACGCGGAGCTGCCCTCGCTCAGCGCCTTCGCCTCGCGTGCAGCGCATGCGCTCCGCTCGGCCGAGCGTGCGCACGGCGTCGAGCTGGAGCTCGACCGCACACGCGCGCTCCTCGAAGTCGTCGGCGAGGCAATCGCCCGGCTCTCGCTCGCCCACACCCTCGAGACGGCGGTGGAGCGCATCGCCGAGCTGCTGCAGATCGAGCAAGTCGGCGTCTACCTGCGTGAGGACGGTCGTCTCTTTCCTGCGGCCGGACGTGGGCTCGGCGCGGGCCACGAGGAGGTCGCCGCGCGGATCTACGACGCCTTCACCGGCCCGCTGCGCGCCCGGTCCGTGATCCATGCCCGCGCCGACGGGCGTGACCCCGCGCTCTCCGCGACGCGTGCCGCGCTGTCGGCCGCCGGTCAGGGCGCAGCCGTCGCCGTGCCGCTGCACGTGCGCGACGAGTCGATCGGCCTGCTCGTCGCCTACCCGGACGCACGGCCGTTCGGTGACAGCGACACGTCGCTCCTCACGTCGCTCTCGGCGCAGCTCGCAGTGGCCGTGCAGAACGCGCGCCTCCACGAGCGCACGAAGGAGCTCGGCGAACGGCTCGGCGAGGTGCTCGAGTCGGAGCGGCAGACCTCGCGCCAGGTGAGCGCGCTCTACGAGATCTCGCGCTCGTTCGCGCAGAGCCTCTCCCTCGACAAGACGCTCGATGCAGTCACGTCGACGATCATCGACGTGCTGGGGGTGGACGCCGCTGTCATCCGCGTCCCCGACGAGCGCGGCGACCAGTTCGTGCCTCGCGGTGTCCACGTCGCGGACGCGCGGATGGACCATGCGGTGCGCACGATCCTGGAGCGCGCACAGCCGCGCCCGCCGCGCACGAGCGAGCCGATGCTGCTCGACGTCCCGACGGCGCAGCGTCTCGGCGGCGCGCACGCACTGCTCGTTCCCTTCCTCGACAAGGGCTCGTCGGCGGCGCTGCTGCCGATCGCAACGCCGACCGAGCTCCTCGCCCAGCTCACGATCGTGTGCCTCGACCCGGCGCGGCGAATCGACGAGGACACGCTCTCCGCCGCGGGCACGATCGCCCAGCAGGCCGCTCTCGCGATCGACAACGCGCGCCTCTACCAGCAGCAGAAGGAGTTCGCGGAGACCATGCAGCGTTCGCTGCTTCCGCGCGAGCAGCCCGACACTCCCGGGCTCGAGGTCGGCACGGTCTACGAGTCGGCCGCGCAGGTCGACGTCGGCGGCGACGTCTACGACTTCATGGAGCTCGCCGACGGACGGCTGGCGGTCGTGCTCGGCGACGTCACCGGCCACGGGATCGAGGCGACCGCCGACATGGCGATGGCGAAGT
>CAZDEX010000371.1:0-1834 GCA_964504405.1 uncultured Gaiellales bacterium
GCGACGTTGAGCAGCATCCCGGCCGCGAAGAACGCGTAGATCTCCTCGGGCGGCGCGCCCGACAGCTCGGCCACGTCGCGTCGCAGCTGGTCGTATCCGGACCGCACCACGTCGCGAATGTCGGGATCCGAGCACGCCGCGTAGAGCTGCATCTGCAGCAGCAGCAGCTCGCGATTGCCGAGCATCTCGACGTACGCCTCGCCCATCGCATGCAACCGCTGGTCGCGCTCAGGCGTCGCCTCCGCGGCGGCCCGAAAGAGGTCACGGGTGCGCTCGAAGCAACGCTGCGCGATCGCCAGGAAGAGGTCCTTCTTGGTCGGGAACAGCCGGAATAGGTACGCGTGCGAGATCCCGGCGCGCCGCGCGATCGCCTCCGTCGACGTACCGTGAAAGCCCGCGACCGCGAACTCACTCGCACCGGCCTCGAGCAGATCGGCGCGCCGCCGCTCGGCACTCAGACGGCCTCCCGGTGTCGCGCGTGCCGCCTCCATTCGCGCCATGGTGAGTGACCACTCACTTAAGGGGTGTGACGTGCGTCACACAGCGCGAGCCGCCGTCACTCGCCCGGCTCGCGCCAAACCTCCACTGACACCTCTTCGACCGGCAGCGGAATCGGCGGCTCGGGCTTCGACGCCTTGACCCACACGCTCTCGGCCTCGAAGTCGCTCAGGAGCCGGTCCGCGATCACCGTGCAGAGGCGCTCGAGCGTGCGGTAGGAGCGCTGCTGGGCGACGAGCGCGACGAGCTGGCAGACCTCGGCGTAGTCGACCGTGTCTTCGACGCGGTCGGTCTCGGTCGCGTCTGATTCGCCCACGTCGATCCGCAGATCGAGCACCAGACGCTGACCGACCTCGCGCTCGGCCGCCGTCACCCCGTGATGCGTGTAGAGCGACAGGCCGCTGATCTCGACCGTGACGACAGTCTGCATCCCCTCGGCTTCTTCGTCCTCTTCGTCGCCATGGACGTCATGCTCGAGGTCGTCGTCGAAGTGCTCGTCGAGGTGCTCGTCCTCCGGTTCGCCGTTGCCATGCCCACCGTCTTCGCGCTCCATCTCAACCGACCGTAGCAGCAGCCACGCGCAGGGCGTCCAGGACCGGCGCGACATCGTGGACCCGGAAGACGCTCGCGCCGCGCTCGAGTGCGAGCACATTTGTCGCGATTGTCCCCGGTAGGCGCTCGCTCTCGGGCCGGTCTCCTGTCAGACGACCGAGGAACGCCTTGCGTGACGTGCCGACGACGATCGGCCGGCCCAGCCCGCGCAGCTCGCCGAGGCGGCGCAGCAGCTCGAGGTTGTGCTGCACCGTCTTGCCGAAGCCGATCCCCGGGTCGACAAGGATCCGGTGCTCCGGGACGCCCTCGGCGACGGCGAACTCGATCCGCTGCTCGAGGAACGCGCGCACGTCCTCGACCACGTCCTCGTACTCGGGCGCCTCCTGCATGGTGCGGGGCTCGCCACGCATGTGCATCAGGCAGCAGTCGGCGCCGCTGTCGGCGACCAGCCCCGCGAGCTCGGGCTCGGCGCGGAAGGCCGTCACGTCGTTGACGAACGTCGCTCCGGCTTCGAGCGCAGCGTGCGCGACCACGAGCTTCGAGGTATCGATCGAGATCTGCGCGTTGCAGCCGCCGCTTGCAAGGCCGCGCACCACGGGCACGACGCGCCGCAGCTCCTCCTGCGCCTCGACCGGCTCCGCTCCCGGCCGCGTCGACTCGCCGCCGACGTCGACGATTGCGGCGCCCTCCGAGGCGAGCTCGAGACCGTGAACGACGGCCGCCTGCGGATCGAGGAACAGCCCCCCGTCCGAGAACGAGTCCGGCGTCACGTTGACGATCCCCA
>CAZDEX010000372.1:0-1831 GCA_964504405.1 uncultured Gaiellales bacterium
AGCGCGCCTTCGCTCACCCAGCCGACGCGCTGCTGCGCTGCGCGCAGCGCGGGGAGGAGCAGGTGCCGGTGGGTGCGGTCGTCGCGCGCGGTGCGCCCGTCGAGCCCGTCGGCCGGCCCGAGCACCGCGTCGATCGCCGTGCGCTCGGCCTCGGTGGGCTCCGCGTCGAGGAGCCGAAGGTCAGGCACGCGGCTCCACGCGGATCGCGGTCGCCTTGAACTCCGCGGTCCCGCTCTGCGGATCGGTTGCGTCGTTCGTCTCGACGAGGTCGGGGAAGTGCAGGTTCATGAAGGCGAGCCCGGGCCGCAGCGTCGCATCGAACGCGACCGGCGCCTCGACCGAGCCGCGCCGCGACGTGACGAGGGCGACGCCGCCGTTCACGAGGCCGTAGCGCGCGCCGTCCTCGGGCGAGACGAGCAGCGCTTCGCCGCCTACATGTAGCGGCGAGTCGAAGCCGCCGGTCTGCACGCCCGTGTTGAACGACTCGAGCCGACGGCCTGTGGTGAGCCGCAGCGGAAAATCGTCGTCGAGCGTGTCGACAGGCGGCGAGTGCTTGACCGGCATGAACGGTGCGGGCCTTTCGACCACGTCGTCCCACAGCCGCCCGTGCAGGAACGAGTCGCCGGGATGGCTGTCGTCCCAGCAGGGCCACTGGATGCCGCCGAGCTCCTCGAGTCGCGCGTACGACATGCCCGCGTGCATGGGGGAGAGGGAGCGCAGCTCGTTCCACACGTCCTCCGGCTTCGGCGAGCCGAGGTCGACGCCCATGCGACGCGCGAGCTCGAAGATGATCTCGATGTCGTCGCGTGCCTCGCCCGGCGGATCGACCGCCTTGCGCATGCGCTGCACGCGCCGCTCGCTCGAGGTGACAGTGCCCTCGGCTTCCGCCCAGGCGGCGGACGCGGGCAGGACGACGTCGGCCAGCTGGGCCGTCTTCGTCAGGAAGATGTCCTGCACGACGAGCGTGTCGACGCTGGAGAGCAGCTCGCGCGCGCGCGTCTGGTCGGCTTCCGACTGCGCGGGATTCTCGCCGATGATGTAGAGCGCCTTCAAATCGCCGTGCTCGATCGCCTCGAACATGCCGGTGAGGTGCAGGCCGTGCTTCGGCGGGATGGTTGCGCCCCACGCGCGCTCGAACTTCGCCCTCGCGAGATCGTCCTCCACATCTTGAAAGCCGGGCAGCTTGTTCGGGATCGCGCCCATGTCGCCGCCGCCCTGCACGTTGTTCTGGCCGCGCAGCGGCTGCAGGCCCGCGCCCTCGCGTCCGACACCGCCGACGAGTAGCGCGAGGTTGATCAGCGCGAACACGTTGTCGACCGCGTTGTGGTGCTCGGTGATGCCGAGCGTCCAGCACATCTGCGGGTACTTCGACGAGCCCCACGCGTGCGCGAGCTCGCGGATCGCGACGGCGGGAACGCCGGTGACGCGCTCGGCCTCCTCGAGCGTCCACGGCTCGACCGATTCGCGGAACGCGTCGAACCCGGTCGTCGCGCGCGCGACGAACTCCTCGTTCACGAAGCCCTGCGCGATGATCTCGCGCGCGATCGCGTTCGCGAGGGGGATGTCCGTCCCGACGTCGAGCCCGAGCCACAGGTCGGCCCACTGCGCGGATGCGGTGCGGCGCGGGTCGACGACATAGAGCCTCGCGCCGCGGTGCACCGCCTTCAGCACGTGGTGGAAGAAGATCGGGTGCGCGGCGCGTGCGTTCGACCCCCAGAGGACGATCACGTCCGCAAGTTCACGCAACTCCTCGTAGGAGCTGGGTCCACCCCCCGCACCGAACACCGTCGCCAGACCGACGACGCTAGGAGCGTGTCAAGTTCGGTTACAG
>CAZDEX010000373.1:0-1820 GCA_964504405.1 uncultured Gaiellales bacterium
TCAAGCCGCATGAAGGCCCGTGCTACCGCTGCCTGTTCCCGGAGCCGCCGCCGCCCGAACTCGCACCGTCCTGCGCCGAGGGCGGCGTGCTCGGCGTGCTCCCGGGCATCGTCGGCACGCTGCAGACGAACGAGGCGATCAAGCTCGCCGCCGGGATCGGCGAGCCGCTCGTCGGCCGGCTGCTCCTGCTCGACGCGCTCGCGACGGAGTTCAACGAGGTGAAGATCGAGCGTCGCGCCGACTGCCCCGTCTGCGGCGACCACCCGACGATCACCCAGTACATCGACTACGTCGAGTTCTGCGCGCGGTGATCACCGTCAGGGTCCCACCCGTGCTTCGTGCAGAGGCGGGCGGCGCGCGCGAGGTCGAGGCCTCCGGCGCGAACGTGCGCGAGGTGCTCGAGGACTTGACTGCGCGCCTCCCCGCGCTCGGCTCGAAGGTCTACGGCGAGGGGGAGATCCAGTCGTTCGTCAACGTCTACGTCGACGGCGAGGACGTGCGCACGCGCGACGGCCTCGAGACGCCGGTGCGCGAAACCTCCACGGTCATCTTGCTACCGGCGATGGCCGGTGGTTGCTGATTCTCTCCTTGACCTGATCGGCAACACGCCGCTCGTCACGCTCGAGCGGCTGTCGCCGCCGGGGCGCACGATCTACGCGAAGCTCGAGGGACAGAACCCGACCGGTTCGATCAAGGACCGCGTAGCGCTCGCCATGGTCGAGGCGGCGGATCTGCAACGGGGGCAGGAGCTGCTCGAGCCGACGAGCGGGAACACGGGCATCTCGCTCGCGCTCGTCGCGAAGCTGAAGGGGCTCAAGCTGACGTGCGTGATGCCGTCGAACGCGACGCCCGAGCGGCGCGCGCTCCTCGAGCTGTACGGCGCGACGATCATCGACTCGCCCGGCGAGCTCGGCTCGAACGGCGCGGTGCGCATGGCGCAGGAGATCGCGGCCCGCGACGACCGCTACGTGATGCTCTTCCAATACGCGAACGAGGCGAACCCGCGCGCGCACTACGAGGGCACGGGCGCGGAGATCGCGCGCGACCTCGGCCGCGTCGACGCGCTCGTCGCCGGCCTCGGCACCGGCGGGACCTTGATGGGCACCGGTCGGCGCCTGCGTGAGGCGTTCCCCGGCGTGCAGGTGGTCGCAGCCGAGCCGCTGCCCGGCGATCCCGTGATGGGGCTGCGCTCGCTGGACGACGGCTATGTGCCGCCGATCCTCCACGTCGAGGAGCTCGACCGGAAGCTGCTCGTCTCGAACGCCGAGGCGGCGGCGGCCGCGCGCGTCCTGGTCGAGCGCGAAGGGATCTTCGCGGGCGTCAGCGCAGGCGCGGCCGTGCACGTCGCGCGGCGGATCGCGGAAGAGCTGCCCGAGAACGCCGTCGTCGTCGCCGTGCTCGCCGACGGCGGCTGGAAGTACATCTCCGCCCCGTTCTGGACCGGCGAGGAGATCGACGAGGCGGTGCTCTGGTGGTAGTGCCGGACGCAATCCGCGCGGAGCTGCGCGCGCACGCGGCGGAAGAGGCGCCGAACGAGTGCTGCGGGCTCGTGCTCGTGCGCGACGACGTTGCGATCGAGTACATCCGCGGCGTGAACAAGCTCGCCTCCCCGTATCGCTACGAGCTCTACATCGATCCCTTCGTGTGGTCCGAGATCGACGAGGACGTCGAGCAGGTCGTCTTCCACTCGCACCCGGAGACCGAGCCGCGGCCCTCTCGCACGGATCGCGAGCTGGCCGGGCTCTGGTCGGGGCGCCCGTTCCTTATCTACGGGCTCAAGCACGACGAGCTGCGCGCGTGGACCGTGACGCGCGACGACG
>CAZDEX010000374.1:0-1811 GCA_964504405.1 uncultured Gaiellales bacterium
ACGCGGATGCAGTGGTCTCTGCGGGCAACACGGGGGCGATGCTCGCCGCCGGCCTCCTTCACCTACGGCGGGTGCCCGGCGTGATGCGCCCGGCGATCGCCGTGCCCATCCCGGCCCGCAACGGCCCGTCCGTCCTGCTCGACGCGGGTGCGAACGCCGATGCCCGCCCCGAGCACCTCCTCCAGTTCGCGCACATGGGCGCCGTCTTCGCGCAGGAGCTCCTCGACGTGCGCGAGCCGGAAGTGCGCCTGCTCTCGATCGGCGAAGAGGACGCAAAGGGCAACCAGCTCACGATCGACGCACATCGCCTCCTGCGCGACGACGACCGCATCAACTTCCGCGGCAACGCCGAGAGCCGCGACCTGCTGCACGGCGCAGCCGACGTGATCGTCACGGACGGCTTCACCGGCAACGTCGCGCTCAAGCTGCTCGAGGGCACGATCCGCGAGCTGCTCGACGCGCTGCGCAGTGAGATCGGCTCGACCGTGACCGGGAAAATCGGCGGCCTCCTGATCCGGCCGGCCGCGCGCCGCCTGCGGACGAAGCTCGATCCGGACACCTACGGCGGCGCCTACCTGCTCGGCCTCCGCGGGCTGGCCGTGATCGGCCACGGGAACTCGGGCCGCGTCGCGATCGCGAACGCGATCCGGCTGGCGGCACGCGGAGCGGAGCACGGCCTGGTGGAGCGGCTCGCAGAGCGGATGCCGGAGCGCGTCGGTGTATGATCGCGCGGATTTTTCCTCGCCCCCAAAACACTGAGGTGACATGGCAGCGTCGCGTGAAGAGGTCTTCGAGCGGGTCAAGGAAGTTCTGACCGAACAGCTCGGAGTCGAAGAGGATCAGATCACCGAGGAGGCGTCGTTCCAGGACGACCTCGATGCCGACTCGCTCGACCTGGTCGAGCTGATCATGGAGCTCGAAGACCAGTTCGGGATCAAGATCTCCGACGAGGATGCCCAGAAGATCACGACCGTCGGGCAGGCCGTCGACTACGTCACCTCGCATCAATAACGGACGGTCGCTCGGCGAGCTGATCGACGAACTTCCCGCCGAGCGCGCGGCGGCGGTCTTCACGCATTCGTCGTGGGCCGCCGACCGCACGTCCTCCTACGAGCGGCTCGAGTTCCTCGGAGACTCGGTGCTCGAGCTCGCCGTGGCGCGGGCGCTCTACGACCGCTTCCCCGAGTTCACCGAGGGGCGGATGGCGAAGGTGCGCTCGCACGTCGTCTCGCGTGCGAGCTGCGCGGTCGTCTCGCGCGAGCTCGGCCTCGGCGAGCGCCTGCGGCGGGAGGCGAGCGCGTTGCCGCCCGACGAGGTCGAGCGCCTCTCCGACAACCGCAACGTGCTCGCTGCGCTCCTCGAGGCGGCGCTCGCCGCGCTGTACCTGGAGCACGGCTTCGAGGCGGTCGAGCCTGCGGTCGTGCAGGCGTTCAACCCGCGCATCGAGTACGCGCTCACGACGCACGTCGACCACAAGACCGAGCTGCAGGAGCAGCTCGCGCGCACCGGCCGCTCGGTCGCGTACACCGTCCTCGACGTGCAGGGCCCGCCGCACGACCGTTCGTTCACGGCTGCCGCGGTGATCGACGGCGAGGTCTCCGGGATCGGCAACGGCCGCTCGAAGAAGGACGCCGAGCAGGCGGCCGCGCAGCAGGCGCTGACGACGCTCTAGCGCGATTTGCGCAACGAGCAGGGAGGATCTCGGCCGCGGACGGCGGCGTCCTGACCGCCCGATAGCCTCCCCTCACCGTGCACCTGAAAGCGATCAAGCTCAGGGGGTTCAAGTCGTTCGTGGACCCCGTCGAGATCCA
>CAZDEX010000375.1:0-1807 GCA_964504405.1 uncultured Gaiellales bacterium
CGGCCGCCTCTTCGATCGTGTCGACGCGGTTGTGCAAGTAGAACGCCTGCCCGTTTCGGGCGATCTCGCGCTCGAGCGCCTCCCTGATCAGCTCCTCGTCGTACTCGCCGACGAACGTGCGGATCGGGCGGCGCCCCTCGGGCGGCGTCTCGATCACCGAGATGTCGCGCAGGCCGGCGAGCGACATGTGCAGCGTCCGCGGAATCGGAGTCGCACTGAGAGCGAGCACGTCGACCTCGAGGCGCAGCTGCCGCAGGAGCTCCTTCTGCCGCACGCCGAAGCGCTGTTCCTCGTCGACGATCACGAGACCCAGCTCCTTCGGGATCACGTCCCTCGACAGAACTCTGTGGGTACCAATGAGCACATCGACCTTGCCTTCGGCAAAGTCGGATAGGGCCTGCCTGGTCTCCTTGGCCGAGCGGAAGCGCGAGACCATCTCGACGCGCACGGGGAAGTCGCGATAGCGGTTGCGGAACGTGTTCCAGTGCTGCTGCGCGAGCACCGTCGTCGGGACGAGCATCAGCACCTGCTTGCCGTTGACCGCGACGGCGAACGCAGCGCGCACGGCGACCTCCGTCTTGCCGAAGCCGACGTCGCCGCAGACGAGGCGGTCCATCGGGTGCGCTGACTCGAGGTCTTCCATCACGGCTTCGATCGCCGTGCGCTGATCCTCGGTCTCGCGGTACGGGAACTCACTCTCGAGCCGCTCGACCCACTCGTGCTCCACGTCGTAGGCGACGCCGGGCTGCGTCTGCCGCTGCGCGTACAGCTGCAGCAGCTCGCCGGCCATCTCGCGCAGGTGCGCGCGCGCGCGGGTCTTCAGGTTGTCCCACGCCTTGCCGCCGAGCTTCGAGAGCGCCGGCGCCTTCGAGTCGGCGCCGATGTAGCGGCTGACCTTGCCGATCTGCTCGTGCGGGACGTAGACCCGGTCCTGGCCGCGGAACGCGAGCAGGAGGTAGTCGCGCGTCACGCCCGCGACCGCCTTCGTCTCGAAGCCCATCAGCTGCGCGATGCCGTGGTCCTCGTGCACGACGAAGTCGCCGGTGCGCAAGTCGCTGAAGCTCTGCAGCGCGCGGCCCGGCGCGGCGGTCGCGCGCGGCGGCCGCTTGCGGAAGACCTGCGTGTCGGGGAGGAGCGCGAACCCGAGCTCGCGCCACACGAAGCCGCGGCGTGCCGGCGAGACGGCGAACGTCAGCCCGTGCGGCTTCTCCCCAGCCTCCAGCATGTCCGCCGAGATGCGGCGCAGCAGCTGCTGCTGCCGCAGCGCCTCGCCGCGGTGCGGGAACGCGACGACGACGTCGAGCCCCTGCCGGATCAGCCCGCCGAGCTCGTTCTCCGCCTCGGCGAGCCCGCGCGCCGCGATCGCGGGTCGCTGCGCGTCGAACGTGAAGGGCTGGCCCTGCGGCAGCGACTCGAGGTGCGTCGCGCCTTCGAGCGGGACCGGCGCGAGCTTCTCCTCTTCCCAGACGCCCGCCACGTCGTCCGGTGACCAGACGAGATCGGGCACGCGGTCGAACGCCGGCACCAGGTCGTCGGGCACGACGACCGTCTTCTCTTCGTCGTCCTCGTCGGGGCCGAGCTCGATCTCGACGAGCTCGCGGCGCCGCTCGGCGGCGGGATAGATCGTCGCCTCGTCGACCTGGCGCAGCGCGCGCTGCGTGAACGGCGAGAACGCGCGGATCTGCTCGACCTCGTCGCCGAAGAGCTCGATGCGCAGCGGCTCGCGACCCGTCGTCGGGAAGACGTCGACGAGGCCGCCGCGCACGGCGAACTGGCCGCGCTCCTCGACCCGCTCCACGCGCTCGTA
>CAZDEX010000376.1:0-1802 GCA_964504405.1 uncultured Gaiellales bacterium
GGCCCGGTGCGCGGCTGTTCTTCCCGCCCGCGTATCAGGAACGCAAGGACGAGCGTGAGGAGCGCGAGCGACGCGCCAAGGCGATCTGTGCCGGATGTGCGGTGCAGCGCGATTGCCTCGACTACGCGATGTCGATCCGCGAGCTCCACGGCATCTGGGGCGGGCTCACCGAAGCCGAGCGCCGGATGATCCTCGCTCAGGAAGTCGGCTGACGGGTCGTCGCGCTCACTGCTCTCGACGTGCTGCCGGTCCGAGCACGCGCTCGTCGCCGCGCCGGCGCGTGACGCCTTCGGCGTCGAGACGGTTCAACAGAGGCAGCACGTACTTGCGCGTCGACTGCAGGACGTCGCGCGCGTCCGAAACGGTCAGCGCGCCACGCTCGCTGAGGGCGGCGACGATCAGCTCCCGAGCCCGCTCGAACGCGTCCGATGCGAACAGCACGCCATCGAGGTCGACCGCGGCACCCTCGCGAACGAGGGCGCGTGCCACGCCCGTCGCGACGCCGACCTCCGAGGCCGACGGCGGCGAGAACGGTGCCGCGGCGAGCGCCGCGAGCAACCGCTGCGCCTCCGGGTCCTCGGAAGCGCGGCCGCGGTGATCGACGTGGCGCACCGCGCCGCGCTCGATGCGCAGCGTGGGATGGGACTCGAGGGCGAGACGCAGGCGCTCGGGCGGGATCCGGAGTGTCGACGCGAGTGCCGACAGCTCGACTCCCGGCTGCAGCGGTTGCTCGGCGTGCTGCGCGAGCACGACCTTTTCGGCCTCGGCGGTGACGTCGTCGAGCTGCTCGCGCGTGGCGAGCCACGGGCCGAGCCGAACCGCGGCGCCCGCAGCAACGATGGCGTCGCCGGCCTCCCCGGCGTCGTCGGCGCCGAGACCGGTCAGCGGCCCGCGTAGGTCGTCGATCCGTAGCCACGGCCGCGCCGCGAGCAGACGGGGGAGTAGCGGCAGCTGCAGACGCGCGGCTGCGTCGCGTGCGCGACCGGTCGGGTCGACGTCGAGCACCTCGGCGCCACCGACCGTGCGCGCCGATCCCGGGTCGCGCAGGACCAAACGGTCGCCCGGCGCGAGCACCAGGCGCGATGCGAAGCGCAACCGCGCGAACCGGTTGTCGTCGTCGAGCGCGCGGAAGACCGCGTTGTGCTCGCCGGATCCCACGTAGACCTGCAGTCGAGCCCGCCGCTTGAGGGTCTCGCCGGGGAGGATCGAGAGGGCGACGTCGACGGTTGCCGACTCGTGCCATTGATCGGGACGCACCACGGCGTGACCGCGCTCCACGTCGTGATGCTCCACGCCGGCGAGGTTGAGCGCGACGCGGCTGCCGGGCTCGGCAACGGTGAGCTTCTCGTGCCGTGATTCCAGCCCGCGCACCCGCGCACGGTGCGCGCCCGGCTCGACCACGACCTCGTCGTCGACCGCAAGACGCCCGCCGGCCAACGTCCCGGTGACGACAGTGCCTGCTCCGCGCGCTGCGAACGCGCGGTCGACCCACAGGCGGGGCCGGCCGCGATCGCTCGCCGGCGGCGCAGCTCCCAGCACCTTGTCGAGCGCTTCGCGAAGCTCGGCGAGGCCGCGGCCCGAACGGGAATCGACCGCGATGATCGGAGCATCGGCAAACAGCGTGCCGGCGAGGTGGTCGTCGAGCTCGAGTCGCGCGATCTCCAGCGTCTCCTCGTCGACGATGTCGGCCTTCGTGAGGGCCGTCAAGCCGTGACGGATGCCGAGCAGCTCGAGGATCCGAAGATGTTCCTCGCTCTGCGGCATCCAGCCCTCGTTGGCCGCCACGACGAGCAGCGCGGTGT
>CAZDEX010000377.1:0-1792 GCA_964504405.1 uncultured Gaiellales bacterium
CGTCGCGCGGCGCCGTCGGGCTCGACGGGCGCCGGCGCGTGGAGAACGACGCGCTCGGACTTGCCCTTCAGGTCGACCGGCGCACGCTGCACCCACACGACTGCGTGATCCTCGCGCAGCAGGCAGCGGGTGGCCTCGGTGATCAGGACGACGTCGCCGGTCTCGCGAGTCGCCTGCTCGACGCGGGCGGCGGTGTTGACGGCGTCGCCGATCACGGTGAACTCGAGCCGGCCGCCGCCGCCGACCGTCCCCGCGACGACCGGGCCCGAGTTGACGCCGATGCCGATCTCGAAGCGGTCGCCGAAATGTTCGCGCGCCAGCGCAGCGATATCGAGCGCCGCGTCAACGGCGCGGTCGGCATGATCGTCCAGGCGCGCGGGCGCGCCGAACACCCCCATCAGCCCGTCGCCGACGAACTTGTTGGCATGGCCGCCGTGGCGCATCAGCACCGGCACGACGTGCTCGAAGAACTCGTTCAGCAGGCCGACGACCTCGGCGGCGCTCGAGCGCTCGGCGAACGCGGTGAAGTCGCGGATGTCGACGAACAGGATCGTGACCTCGATCTCCTCGCCCTGCAGCGCGGTGCCCTGCTCGAGCACGCGGTCGGCGAGCACGGGATCGACGAAGGTCGCGAACGCCTCGTGCAACTGCCGGCGCTCCTCCAACCCGGCCATCATCTGGTTGAACGACGCCGTCAGCGTCCCCGTCTCGTCGGCGGTGACGACCGGGACGCGCACCGAGAAGTCGCCCGCGGCGACGCGCCGCGTCGCGCGGCGCAGGTCGTCGATCGGCTCGAGCACCGAGCGCGACAGCAGCACCGTGAGCTCGAACGAGATCGTGAACGCGACCGCGAGCGCGAACAGCACGCTGATGCCGAGGTCGGTCAGCCGCGCGTTGCCGCCGCGCGACAGGCCCGAGACGACGACCCCCGTGATCACGTTGATCGCCGGCAGCACGCCGAGCAGCTTGAGCTTCAAGGGGATCCCGGCGGCGGGCGGCGCAATGCCCTTCGGAAGGTCGGCGGAGACGCGCTCGAGCACCGGCCGCAGGATCATCTCGCTCGCGAAGAAGCGCACGGTGGCGCCGTAGAGCAGCACGATCGCCGAGCCGGCCAGCAGCACCAGGAACGAGTACGCGGGCAGGTGCAGCAGGATCGTGATGAAGGCCGAGATCGGGACGATGTTCATGAACACCGCGAACACGCTCCGATTGCGCACGAAGTCGACCGGCAGCCCGGCCAGCGCGCGCCACGCGAACGTCGCGGTCTCCGCGTTGCGCTCGCCTCGCAGCCACGGGTCGGCGGGCCGCAGGAGCCTGAACGCGAGCGCGACCGAGAGCACGTTCTCGACCACCACGAGCGCCTGCGAGACGAGCACGATCATCCAGAAGTCCGCGTCCGACATGCGCTGATACAGCGTCAGCAGCCCGACGCCGCCGAGCGTCACCAGATGCGTCAGAAGGAACTGGCCGGCGAGGAAGATGCGCGGGTAGCGAGACCCCAACTTGGCGTAGGCGAATCGCAGTGGCTTGCGCATCAAGTCCACGCGCGGATTGTGACGTGCGCGCACAAGCCGTGCAGCGCACGAACGCGACGTGATTCAGGTCCAGACGGGCGGGTAGCTGCCCACCACAAGGAGGTGAGACCCGAATGCTGTTGACGCTTGCTGTGATTCTGCTCGTGCTCGCGGTCGTAGGCGGGATTGCCGTTCACCCGCTGCTGTTCCTGATCGTGTTGCTCGCGCTGCTCGCGTTCCTTGGCGGCCGCGGAGGCCGCACGGTTCCGTAGCGGGCG
>CAZDEX010000378.1:0-1192 GCA_964504405.1 uncultured Gaiellales bacterium
GTTCACGGCCCACCCCGCCTCCTGGAGCGTGCGGGCAGCGGCCTGGGGATCGTAGCGGACCTTGTCCGCGGCCTGCGCCGAGTAGGCCCAGTCGGTTGGCGGAATGGGTCCCGGCGCTCGATCCGCACGGCCCTCCAGAACGCTCGAAACGATCTTCCCGCGGTCTATCGCCTGGACCAGCGCCTGCCTGACCGCCGGCGGGTTGAAGTACACCGAGAGCTCCGGCGTGAGGTTGAACAGCAGAGACGTGAGGCTGAAGGTCTTGACCTGACGCACTGTCAGGTCCTGACGCTTGTCCAGCGCCCCCAGCTGCGGCGGCTCCAGTGCCCCGACTGAGTCGGCCTCTCCCCGGGAGACCGCGTCCACCGCGTCCAGGAGAGTGGGATACGTGTGGAAGGCGACCTGGTCGAGGTAGGGCCGGGGCCGCGAGAAGTGCGGGTTCCGGTCGAGGGTGACCAGGCGGCGGTCCCGGGACACCGAAGCGACCTTGAATGGCCCGGTCCCCATCGCCTTGGTGCCGCTGTGCACGTCACCCGCCATCGACCGGACCGCGACGGCCTCGAACGCATGCCGCGGGATGATGCCCTGCCTGAGCGCCAGCGGGAAAGAAGCGCTGGGCGCTTTGAGCGTGAAGCGCACCTGATAGACGCCGAGGCGCTCTACCTGGATGTCCTTCCAGAACTGCATGGTCTGCTGCTGGTACTCGGGGTTCTGGAGGACGCTGAAGGTGAACGTGACGTCGTCTGCCGTGAACCGCTGACCGTCTGCCCACAGCACGTCCTGTCGCAGGTCGAACACGTAGCTGAGCTTGTCGTCGGACAGGGTCCAGCTGCGAGCCAGCCGCGGGGTCACAGACTGGTCTGCCTGCACGGTGGTCAGCCCCTCGTAGATCAGGCTGTCGATGTCGCGAGCGTTGTCTTCGAGCTCGAAGAGGGGGTTCAGCGGACCCGGGAAGCCGCCGTAAAGCGCCTCCACCACTCTGCCGCCGGGGGCGGGCACCACTCTGGCCGTCGGCAGCGTCGGCAGCGACGCCTGGCACCCGGCCAGCCCGAGCACACCCGCCAGGGCGGCCAGCAGCAGCCGGCTCGCCTTATTTGACGTGCGAATTGAACCAGATGTTGGCTATGGAGACGACCAGGAAGACGGCTGCCAGCACCCACGTCGTGTAGTAGATCTGGCGCTCCAGGCCCCG
>CAZDEX010000378.1:1202-1761 GCA_964504405.1 uncultured Gaiellales bacterium
GTCACCACCGCCGATCGTCCCCCCCAACCCGGTGGCTTTCGGCGTCTGCAGCAACACACCCGCCATGAGGAGCACGGCAACGACCACCTCAAGGATGACGAGAGTGTTCCGGATCCTATCCATCGGGCTCCGAGTCTAGCCGAATGAAGTCGTCCTCCCCCCGCGAGCGTCGCGGGGGGAGGTAGGCGGAGACTTCACGCCTACCGCGCAGCGGTCAAGCGCTGGTTGATCGCGTTCCAGTTGGCCGTGTTCCACCAGGCGGCCACGTAATCCGGGCGCTTGTTCTGGTACTTGAGGTAATAGGCGTGCTCCCAGACGTCGATGCCGAAGATCGGGACGCCGCGTTCCATGATCGGGCTGTCCTGATTGGGGAACCCCCTGACCGTCAGCCGACCACCCGAGAGGTAGGCCCACCCCCATCCACTGCCGAACTGACCGATGGCAGCCTTGCTGAGCGCATCCTTGAAAGAAGCGAAGTCGCCAAAGGCCTCGCTGATCGCGCTGGCGATGTCGCCGCTCGGCTCCCCACCGCCGGTCGGAGCCATCGTCTCCCAGAAGA
>CAZDEX010000379.1:0-1739 GCA_964504405.1 uncultured Gaiellales bacterium
CTCGCCGAGCACGTCGGTCCCGACACGGCGGCGATCCTGCTCGAGCCCGTGCAGGGCGAGGGTGGCGTGATCCCGCTCGCGCCAGAGGTGCTCGCGGAAGCGCGCGCGCTCGCCGACGAGAACGGCGCAGTGTTGATCTTCGACGAGGTGCAGACCGGCGTCGGCCGCTGCGGCTCGTTCTTCGCGTGGGAGCGGCTCGGGACGAAGCCAGATGCGCTCACGCTGGCGAAGGGGCTCGCGAACGGGCTGCCGGTGGGCGCCTTCCTCGTCTCGGACGACGCGCCGACCGGGTTCGAGCCGGGCGACCACGCCTCGACCTTCGGCGGCAACCCCGTCGCGTGCGCGGCTGCCTGCGCGGTCGTCGACACGATCGACGACGACCTGCTCGCGCACGTCCGCGCGCTCTCCGATCGCTTCGCCGCCGAGCTGTCGAACGTGCGCGGGCTCGGCCTCCTGCTGGCCGTCGAGCTCGACAAGCCCGCGGCGCCGGTCGTCGACGCGGCGCTCGCGCACGGGCTCGTGATCGGCACCGCGGGCCCGAACACGCTGCGGATCACGCCGCCGCTGACGCTCTCCGACGACGAGGCCACGCACGGGCTCGCGATCCTGAAGGAGATCCTGTAACCACGAAGTTCGAACGGCAGGGCACGATCCTTCGCCTCGTGCAGGAGCGGCAGCTCTCGACGCAGGCCGAGGTCGCCCACGCGCTGCGCGCGAACGGGATCGCCGCGGTGCAGGCGACGGTGTCGCGCGACATCGCGCAGCTCGGGCTGATCAAGGTGCGCGACGAGAGCGGCAAGCTGATCTACGCGCTGCCAGGCGCCGCCGACATCCGCCGCACCGACGAGCTGGCCGCGGCGCTGCGCCGCTGGATGGGCGAAACCATCCCCTCGGGCTCCATGCTCGTCATGCACACGCCGCGCGGCTTCGCCGCCGCGCTGGCCGACGCGATCGACGCAGCGGCGCTGCCGCAGGTCGCAGGCACGATCGCGGGCGACAACACCGTCTTCGTCGCGTGTGCGGACTCGACCACGCCGGTCGAGCTCGCGGTCGAGTTCCGCGGCCTGCAGAATCACCTCGGATGAGCGTGCGCGAGCGCACCGGCGTGATCCTCGGTTCGCTGCCCGTCGGCGAGAAGGTCGGCATCGCGTTCTCGGGCGGGCTCGACACGAGCTGCGCGCTCGCCTGGATGCGCGAGAACGGCGCGATCCCCTACGCATTCACCGCCGACCTCGGTCAGCCCGACGAGCCCGACGTCGCGGCGATCCCCGGCAAGGCGAAGGCCTACGGCGCGGAGGACGCGGTGCTCGTCGACTGCAAGGACGCGCTCGCACGCGCAGGCCTCGAGGCGCTGAAGTGCGGCGCATTCCACATCCAGACCGCGGGCAAGCGCTACTTCAATTCGACGCCGCTGGGCCGCGCGATCACCGGAACGATGCTCGTGAAAGCGATGGCGGCGCACGGCGTCGACATCTGGGGCGACGGGTCGACGTACAAGGGCAACGACATCGAGCGCTTCTACCGCTACGGGCTGCTCGTCAACGAGCACCTGCGCATCTACAAGCCGTGGCTCGACACCGCATTCGTCGAGGAGCTCGGCGGTCGCAAGGACGAGTAGGCCGCGGCCGCTCAAGCCCTCGGATCGTGCGGCATGTTCGACGGCAGCTCAGGGCAGTTTATCGAAAAAGAGATAAATGGCGGCAATCCGACCGTCCCGGGCGATGATGAAATCGGTCCCG
>CAZDEX010000380.1:0-1701 GCA_964504405.1 uncultured Gaiellales bacterium
ACTGGGGCTTTCGCCGGCTCACACTGAAGACCGACGCCCGCGCGCTCGTGCCCCGCCCGGAGACCGAGGTCGTCGTGGAGCGCGCGCTCGCGCGCATCGACGGGGTGGAGGCGCCGCGCGTGCTCGACGTCGGAACGGGAACCGGGGCGATCGCGCTCGCGATCAAGCAGGAGCGGCCGGACGCGCAGGTGACGGCGACTGATATATCGCGCGACGCGCTCGAGCTTGCGCGGGTGAACGCCGGTGACGCCGACGTCCGCTTCGTCGAGACGGACCTGCTCGCGGGCGTTGACGGCCCGTTCGATCTGGTCGTGTCCAATCCGCCCTACGTGCTCGCAGAAGAGCTCGAGACGCTGCCCTCGGAGCTCGCGTGGGAGCCACGCGCCGCCCTGCTCGACGAGGGCCAGACGGAGCGGCTCGCGCAGGACGCGCGCGCCGTGCTCGACGGCTGGCTCGTCCTCGAGATCCACGAGGAGCGCGGGCCGGTGATATCCGAGGCGCTCGGGACACTTGGCTACGAGGCAGTCGGCGTCGCGGCGGATCTCGCCGGGAGGCCACGAGTCGTGGAGGCGTGGTGGGGACCGACGCACTCGAGCACGCCATAGCGGCGGCCGCGTCCGGCCGGCCGATTCTGCTGCCGACCGACACGGTCTACGGGCTCGCGACGTCTGCCGAGCGCGCGGACTACGCCGCCGGCCTGTATCGGTTGAAGGGCCGCGATGACATTCAGCCGACCGCGATCATCTGCGCGAGCGTCGCAGCGCTCGTCGCCGCGGTCCCGGAGCTCGACGAGCGCGCGCGCGCGATCGCGCGTGCGCTGCTGCCCGGGCCGTTCACGCTCGTCCTGCCGAACCCGGCTCAGCGCTTTCGCTGGCTGACCGGTGCGCGCACCGACACGATCGGCGTGCGCGTGCCCAACCTGCCGGAAGGGGCACAACGCGTCGTCGAGGCCGTCGGCTGCCTGATCGCCACGAGCGCGAACGACCCGGGCGGTGCGGACCCGGCGTCGCTCGACGACGTGCCCCAGCGGATCCGCGACGCCGTCGCCGCCGAGATCGACGCCGGGACGCTGCCGGGGGTCGCATCGACGGTGATCGACTTCTCCGGTGACGAACCGGTCGTCCTCCGGGAAGGCGCCGTGCCTTCGGGAGAGGCGATCGAGCGTGTGCGAGCCGTGCTCGCCACCTGACCTACTACGATCACGGCGTGGCAGTCGCCCAGCAGACCTTCGAGCAGCTGAGGACGGCGGGACTCGCAGACGTCGATCCCGAGATCGCCGAACTGCTTGGGCGCGAGGCTGATCGGCAGCGCGGCCAGATCGAGCTGATCGCGTCCGAGAACTTCACCTGGCCGAGCGTTCTCGAAGCGGTGGGCTCGGGGCCGACGAACAAGTACGCCGAGGGCTATCCCGGCAAGCGCTACTACGGCGGCTGCGAGTACGTGGACGTCGCCGAGATGCTGGCGATCGAGCGCGCGAAGCAACTGTTCTCGGCCGCGCACGCGAACGTCCAGCCGCACGCCGGTGCCCCGGCCAACATGGCCGTGATGATGGCGGTGCTCCAGCCGGGCGACACGGTGCTGGGGATGTCGCTCGCCCACGGCGGTCATCTCACCCACGGGACGAAGGTCAGCTTCAGCGGGAGGCTCTACAACGCGGTCGCGTACGGTATCCGCAAGGACGACGAGCGGATCGACTTCGAC
>CAZDEX010000381.1:0-1694 GCA_964504405.1 uncultured Gaiellales bacterium
CGCCGTTCTTCGTGCTCGCCACGCAGAACCCGATCGAGTACGAAGGGACGTACCCGCTGCCCGAGGCGCAGGTCGACCGCTTCATGCTCAAGATCCTCGTCGGCTATCCCTCGCACGACGAGGAGCTGACCGTCGTCTCGCGCTCGCTCGAGAGCGCACCCGTGCTCGAGCAGGTGCTCTCGCTCGAAGAGCTGCAGGACCTGCAGCGCCAGACGCGCGACGTCTACGTCGACCCGGCGCTGATCAGCTGGACCGTCGACGTCGCCACTGCGACGCGCGAACCGGGCGAGCATGGGCTCGACGACGTGGCCGAGTACGTCGCGTTCGGCGCGAGCCCTCGCGGGCCGATCTCGCTCGTTGCCGCAGGACGCGCGCTCGCGCTGATCCGCGGTCGCGACTACGTCGTCCCGTCCGATCTCGAGTCGCTCGTGCGTGACGCGTTCCGCCACCGGCTCGTGCTCTCCTACCGCGCGCTCGCGGAAGAGGTCGCGCCGGATGCGATCCTCGAGCAGGTGCTCGCGAAGGTGCCGGTCCCGCAGATCGACCTCGGCCGCTCGAACGCCGCGGCGGGCTGATGCTCGAGTCCGCACGGACTCCGGCGACACCGGGGCCGGGACCGCTCTCGGCCGCGTCGCTGCGCTCCCTCGAGCTGACGGTCGGTCGGCGCGTCGACGGCATGCTCGCGGGCGACTATCGATCGGCGTTTGCCGGGCTCGGTAGCGAGCTCTGGCAGGTGCGTCCCTACGAAGCAGGCGACGATGTGCGCCGCATCGAGTGGAACGTCACCGCACGAACCGGAGAGCCGCATGTGCGCGTCGAGCTGGCCGAGCGCGTGCTCGTCACATGGCTCGTGATCGACGCGTCCGCGTCGATGGCGTTCGGCACCGCCGACCGGCGGAAGGCCGATGTCGCAGAAGGCGTCGCCATCGCGATCGGCTTCGCGGCGACCCGTCGCGGCAACCGCCTCGGGACCGTCGCCTTCGGCGTGGAGCCGGTAGTCGAACGCCCGCGTCAGGGCCGGCGTGCGCTGCTCGACACGCTTCACCTGTTGCAGGATCTGCCGCCGTCGGGATCGGGGACACTCGCCGACGCCCTTGCGCTGACGGACCGCGTCGCACGGCAGCGCGCGCTCGTCGTCGTCGTCTCGGACTTTCGGGGCCCGCTCGACTGGCGCGCGCCGATGCTCCGCCTCGCCGGTCGTCACGCCGTGCTCGCCGTCGAGGTGCGCGATCCGCGCGAGCAGGAGCTGGCAGACGTGGGCGACCTCCGCCTCGTCGACCCGGAGACCGGCCGCCAGCTGCGCGTCGACACGAGCGACCGTCGCCTGCGCGAGCGTTTTGCGCTCGCCGCGGCGGACGAGCGCCGGGCGCTCGTCGCGAGCCTCGCGACGATCGGCGTGCGGCACGTCGCGCTGTCGACGGAGGGCGATTGGCTGCGCCCCCTCTCCGCATTCCTGCGCCGGGGCCGCCGCCCGTGAGCTTCGCCGCGCCCATGCTGCTGCTCACGCTGCTCGTCGTCCCGGGGGCGATCGCCGGGTACCTCTGGCTCGAGCGGCGGCGCGAAGCGCGCGCGTCCGCGTGGGCTGCGCCCGCCCTCCTTCCGAACATGGCGACCGCGCCGCAGCCGTGGCGCCGTCATGTGCCGACCGCGTTCTTGCTGCTGGGCGTCACCCTGCTGCTCGTCGGGTTCGCGCG
>CAZDEX010000382.1:0-1652 GCA_964504405.1 uncultured Gaiellales bacterium
GAGCGGGCGAGCCGCACGTCGTAGCCCGCCTCACGCGGGAACAGCACCTTGTCGCCCGGCTCGATCGCGGTCACGTCGGGGCCGACGGACGCGACGATCCCCGTCCGGACATTGACGGCCTCGTTCGCCGGGACGATCAGGCCGCTCGGCAGCTCCGACTCGTCGAGAGGCTCGACGACGAGGTAATCGTCGAGCGGTTCGAGCGTCACGTCGGTCGTCGGGTGCCCGTCGAGCATGCAATCAGGATACTCGCGTCATGCGCGTCGGCCGCTGGGACGTCCCGATCACGAGCCCCGACAAGGTGCTCTTCCCCGAACGCGGGCTGACGAAGGGCGATCTCGTCTCGTACTACGTCGACGTCACCGAGCTCGCGCTGCCGCACCTGCGGCGCCGCCCGTTCCACATGAAGCGCTACCCGAACGGCGTCGATGGTGACTTCTTCCACCAGAAGCGCGTGCCGGCGAAGCACCCGGAGTACGTCGACGAGGTGTTCGTGCAGTTTCCGAGCGGCCACTCGACGGTGTTCGCGATCATCGACAACGCAGCGGCGCTCGCATGGGTCGCGAACCTGAACTGCATCGAGCTGCACACGTGGTCATCCCGCGTGCCGGAGATCGAGAAGCCCGACTATCTGCTCATCGACCTCGACCCGACGACGGACGGCCAGTGGCCGTTCGTGCGCGAGATCGCGCTCGTCGTGAAGGAGGTGATGGACGAGCTCGGGCTGCGCTCCTACCCGAAGACGTCGGGCGCGACGGGCCTGCACATCCTCGCGCCGATCAAGCCGGAGCTCGATTTCCCCGAGGTGCGGCGCTTTGCGAAGGGTCTCGCCGTGGAGGTCGAGCGGCGCGTCGACGACCAGGCCGTTGCGACGACGACGTGGAAGGTCGCAGATCGCATCGGCGTGTTCGTCGACTACGGCCAGAACGCGCGCGACCGAACGATCGCCTCCGCCTACTCGGTCCGCCCCACGCCAGACGCGCGCGTCTCCACGCCGCTCCTCTGGGACGAGGTCGCGACCGTCGAGCCGGAAGCGTTCACGATCGAGACGATGCGCACCCGGATCGAGTCGGTCGGCGATCCGATGGATGGCATGTGGCGCAGCCCGCCGTCGCTCGTGAGCAGGCTCGGGAAGCTCGATCCCCCCGTGGCCTAGTCCCGGCGGGGCTCGTCTGCGCGCGGCACGTCTGGCGGCAGCCACCGCGCAGTGCGCTTCGCATCAAGGACAGGACCAAAAGAGCCAATTGCCGGGAGGCGGCGGTTGGCGCACGCTGGAGTCGTGCTGTACGGGTGGGAGCGCTTCGCGGTCTACTTCCGCGGCTCGCCGTTGGCGGCCGCGCGGTTCGTCGCGGCGCTGACGCAGGAGGAGCTCGCGACAAAGGTCGGGACGTCGCGGCGGACGATCTCGTCGCTCGAGCGCGGCGCGTCTCTTCCGTCCGTCAGCCTTGCGATCGCGATCGCCCGCGAGCTCGGTTGCACCGTCGAAGAGCTCTTCGCGGACGTCGACCGCGGCAGCCGCTAGGCGAAGAGCTCGTCGACCGACGGCGCGTTCGCGTCGCGCGGCGGGCGCAGCTCGCGCCACGTGCAGTCGGCTGCATCCTTGTCGTCGCGCCAGCGGATGAACTTCGTGCCGTGGCGGAAGCGCGGGCCCT
>CAZDEX010000383.1:0-1648 GCA_964504405.1 uncultured Gaiellales bacterium
ACGTGCGGACGCGGACGCCGCGATTCGGCTCGAACGAGACGAGGCCGAGGGCGGCGAGCTTGCGCAGCGCCTCGCGCACCGGCGTGCGCGAGACGCCGAAGCGCTCCGACAGCTGCTCCTGCCGCAGCACCGATCCCGGCGCCAGCTCGCCCGAGACGATCGCCTCCTCGATCAGGACGGCGATGTCGTCGGCCTTCGTGCTCTCGAGGCTCATTGCAGGAGAGCGTACGCCTCCGTAGTCAGGAAGTCCTTCAGCGGGACGGTCAGGGCGACCTCGGCGAAGACCTCCTTGGCCGCCTCGGATGCGTCGACCCGCTGGATCTCCTCACGGACGCGGCCCTCGTCGAACCGGCCGGACTGGACCCACGACCAGACCTGCGCGCGTGAGATCTCCGCCGTCGCGGCGTCCTCCATCAGGTTGTCGATCGCCGCTGCGCCGACGCCCTGGAGCCACGCGTCGAGGTAGCGGACGCCGACGCTGACGTTGACGCGCAGCCCCTCGTCGGTGATCGAGCTGCCGGGGATCTCGAAGTCGACCAGCTGCTCCTCGGTCACGTGCACGTCGTCGCGCTTGCGGTCGACCTGGTTCGGGCGGTCGCCCAGCACGGCGTCGAACTCCGCAATCGCGACGGAGACGAGATCCGGGTGAGCGACCCACGTCCCGTCGAACCCGTCGGTCGCCTCGCGCCGCTTGTCCTCGGTCACCTTCGCAAGCGCGACTGCGTTCACCTCGGGATCGCGCCGCGACGGGATGAACGCCGCCATCCCACCGATCGCGTGCGCCCCGCGGTCGTGGCACGTCTTCACGAGCAACTCCGTGTAGGCGCGCATGAAGGGGACGGTCATCGTCACCTGCGCGCGGTCGGGCAGCACGGCGCCCATCTTCTTGATGCAGCTGAAGATGTAGTCCCAGCGGCCCGCGTTCAGCGCACACGAGTGGTCGCGTAGCTCGTAGAGGATCGCGTCCATCTCGAACGCCGCGAGGATCGTCTCGATCAGGACGGTGCACTTGATCGAGCCGTGCGGGATGCCGAGCTCCTCCTCGGCGAGCGCGAAAGCGCGGGCCCATAGCCGCGCCTCCTCGTGCGACTCGAGCTTCGGGAGGTAGAAGTACGGCCCCGTCCCGCGCTCGAACTGCTCGCGCGCGTTGTTGAAGACGACGAGCCCGAAGTCGAACAGCGACGCGCTGATCGGCGCGCCGTCGACCTCGTGGTGGCGTTCGACCAGGTGCCAGCCGCGCGGTCGGATGACGAGCGTCGCCGTCTCGTCGTTCAGCGTGTACCGCTTCTCCCCGGTGTCGAGCTCGATCGTTCGCCGCACGGCGTCGTGCACGTTGCGCTGCCCGTCGCGCACGTTGTCCCACGTCGGCGAGTTGGCGTCCTCGAAGTCCGCCATGAAGACCTTCGCGCCGGAGTTGAGCGCGTTGATCATCATCTTGCGGTCGACCGGCCCCGTGATCTCCGTGCGCCGGTCCTGCAGGTCGGCAGGCGCCGGCGCGACGGTGAAGTCCTCGGGCGCGCGCACGAACCGCGGCGTCTCGCCGCGGCGCGCCTCGCGGGCGGCCAGCAGCCGCTCGCGCTCCGGGTTGAGCTCGCGGTGGAGGCGCTCGACGAACGCGAGCGCCTCCGGCGCGAGAACGTCCGCTTCT
>CAZDEX010000384.1:0-1628 GCA_964504405.1 uncultured Gaiellales bacterium
CGACCATGAAGATGATCACCGGGTTCCTCGCGCCGACCTCGGGGACGGCGGTGGTGTGTGGCCACGACGTGACGCAGGAGCCGGTCGCGGTGAAGAAGAAGCTCGGCTACCTGCCCGAGGGTGCGCCGGCCTATCCCGACATGACACCGGCGAGCTTCCTGCGCTTCATCGCCGGCATCCGCAGCTTCAGCGGCAGCGAAGCCGACAAGCGTATCCAGCTCGCGGTCGAGCGCACGCAGCTCAGCGAAGTCCTGCACCAGCCGATCGACACGCTGTCCAAAGGCTTCAAGCGTCGCGTCGGCGTGGCGCAGGCGCTCCTGCACGACCCCGAGGTGCTGATCCTCGACGAGCCGACCGACGGGCTCGACCCCAACCAGAAGCACGAGGTCCGCACGCTGATCTCGGCGATGGCGAAGGACAAGGCGATCGTCATCTCGACGCACCTGCTCGAGGAGGTCGAGGCGATCTGCACGCGCGCGATCATCGTGGCGCGCGGCAAGGTTGTGGCGGACGGCACGCCGGAGGCTCTGGCCCAGCGCTCGCGCTACTTCAACGCGGTGTCGATCGTGCTGAAGGCCGACCGCGCGGCCACGGTCGACTCGCTCGTGCGCCGGCTGCCCGACGTGTCCGCGACCGAGAAGATCACGGGCGAGGACGGCCTCGCCTGCATCGTCGCGTTCCCGAAGAGCGGCCGGCCGATCATCACCGACATCAGCCAGATCGCGCGCGACCCCGCACATGCGATCGAAGAGGTGCGGGTCGAACGCGGCCGCCTCGACGAGGTCTTCCGCAACATCACGATCGGGCGGGGATGAATATGCACCGGACATCACATGCCCACTCACCTCTCCCTGGGGGAGACGTCGACCGCGTCAGCGGTCGGGTGAGGGATAATGCGAGCGGTGAGGCCGCACTCCCGAAACGAGCGCTGCCCCTCACCCGCTCGCTACCGCTCGCGACCTCTCCCCTGGGGAGAGGTGACCTTAAAGAGCTGGCGGAGAGGTAATTCTCATCATGCGCAACGTTCGTTACATCTTCACCCGCGAGCTCGGCGGATACTTTGCGACGCCGGTCGCGTACGTGTTCCTCGTCATCTTCCTGGCGATGGCCGGCGCGTTCACCTTCTACCTCGGCAACTTCTTCGACCGCGGCCAGGCCGACCTGCAGTCGTTCTTCGCCTTCCATCCGTGGCTGTACCTCATCCTGATCCCCGCGATCTCGATGCGGCTGTGGGCGGAAGAGCGCAAGACCGGCACGATCGAGCTGTTCCTCACCCTGCCGATCTCGATCAGCGAGGCGGTGCTCGGGAAGTTCCTCGCGGCGTGGGCATTCACCGGCATCGCCCTGCTTCTCACGTTCCCGATCTGGATCACCGTCAACGTGCTCGGCTCGCCCGACAACGGTGTGATCCTCGCGAGCTATATCGGCAGCTTCCTGATGGCCGGCGGCTATCTGGCGATCGGCGCCTGCATCTCGGCGGCGACGAAGAGCCAGGTGATCGCCTTCGTCGTCGCGGCGGCGATCTGCTTCATCTTCACCGTCGCCGGCTCGGAGATCGTGCTCAGCTTCTTCTCCGGCTGGGCGCCGACCGCGATCCTCGACGCGGTGGCGTCGTTCAGCTTCATCTC
>CAZDEX010000385.1:0-1610 GCA_964504405.1 uncultured Gaiellales bacterium
CCTCCACTGCCCGTACTTGAAGTCTCCAACGCCGGACCACCTCCTTTCCGCGGTTAGCCCCAATCTAGCGCATCGGTCAGGACGGATGCCGAACCGCCTCGACCGCGCCGCGCACCCAGCAGTCCGCGAGGTGGTCGTTGACGACGCCGCAGGCCTGCATGGCCGCGTGGACCGTCGTCGGGCCGACGAACCGGAAGCCCGCCTTCTTCAGCGTCTTCGAGAGCGCGGCCGACTCGGGCGTCGACGCGGCCCAGTCGCCGTTCGTGCGCGGCGGCACATGCGACTCGGGGGCGTACGACCAGAAGAGCTCGTGCAGCGGCGTCCCCTCCCGCAGCGCGACCGTCGCGCGCGCGTTCGCGATCGCCGCCTCGATCTTCCCGCGGTGCCGGACGATCGACGCGTCGCCGAGCATCCGCTCGACGTCACGCTCTACGAAGCGGGCGACGACGTCCGGGTCGAAGCCCTCGAACGCGGCGCGGAACGCGTCGCGCTTGCGCAGGATCGTCAGCCAGGAGAGGCCGGACTGGAAGCCCTCGAGGCAGAGGCGCTCGTACAGCCCGCGTTCGTCCCGGACGGGTCGGCCCCACTCCTCGTCGTGGTAGCGGACGTAGAGCTCGTCCGTCGTGTCCCAGCAGCGCTTAAGGCTCATCGGGTGCGACGTGCACCTTGACGACGCCGTCCTCGACGACGACGGGATACGTCGGCACCGGCTCGTATGCGGGCAGCGACCTCGGGATGCCTGTCTCGAGATCGAAGGCGGAGCCGTGGCGTGGGCAGATGACGCGGCACATGTCCTCGTCCCACTCGCCCTCGCAGAGCGGACCGTCGTCGTGCGAGCAGCGGTCCTCGATCGCGTAGAGCTTGCCGCCGCAGTTGTAGACGCCGATCGACGTCCACCCGAGCGTGACGATCTTCGTCGAGCCCGGCGGGAAGTCGTCGAGCTTCGCGACTTCGATCTCGGCCACTCGCTACTCGAACGTCAGGTCGTCGCCGACGCCGCGCCACTCGTCGGGCAGCGGCGTGCCCTTCGCCTTGTGCAGCGCGACCTTCAGCACGCCGAGCCCGAGGATCGCGCACTTGAGGCGGATCGGCGTGAGCGGGATCCCGATCTCCTCGAGCAGCTCGTCCTTCGGCAGCGCTGCGACCTCGGTCGCCTTCCGGCCTTTCACGAGCTCGGTGAGCATCGAGGTCGCCGCCTGCGAGATCGCGCAGCCCCGCCCCTCGAAGCCGACGTTCTCGATCGTCTCGCCGTCGTGGCCGAACTTGACGCTGATCGTGATCTCGTCGCCGCAGAGCGGGTTCTTCCCCTCCGCCTGCGCGTCGGCGTCCTCGATCAGCCCGTGCCCGCGCGGCGCCTTGTAGTGGTCGAGGATCACCTCGCGGTACATCTGCTCCAGCTCACTCATACGCCAAAAGTGTCCTTCGCCTTGTGCAGGCCGGCGACGAGCCGGTCGACCTCTTCCGGGAGCGAGTAGAGGTAGAAGCTCGCGCGCGTCGTCGCCGCGACGCCGAGGCGCGTCATCAGCGGCTGCGTGCAGTGGTGGCCGGCGCGCACCGCAACGCCTTCCCAGTTCAGGATCTGCGCGACGTCGTGCGGGTGCACGCCGTCG
>CAZDEX010000386.1:0-1604 GCA_964504405.1 uncultured Gaiellales bacterium
AAGTACACGGTTCTCGCCGATCCGAAGCACGTGACGGGCTTCCAGAACGTCGCGCCGATCGTCAAGACGTCCGTCGCGGCGTCGCTCGGCTCGAAGTTCACGACGACGGTGAATGCCGTCTCGGCGAAGCTCTCGCAGGACGCGATCGTCGCCATGAACAAGGCGGTGATCGTCGACAAGCAGTCGGCGGCGAAGGTCGCCAAGGCGTTCCTGAAGGCGAACGGGCTCGCCTGATGCACGTAGTCGTTCTCGGTGGAGGGTCGTCCGGCGAGCATTTCGTCGGCGCCCTCCGCCGGCTCGACGCCGAGGCCAAGATCACCGTCGTCGAGCGGAGGCTCGTCGGCGGCGAGTGCTCCTACTGGGCGTGCATGCCGACGAAGACGATGCTGCGCGCCCCGGAGCTGGTCGCGGCGACGCACCACACGGACGGGGCGGTCAACGGCGCCAGGCTCGACCCGAGCCGCGTGTTCGCCTGGCGCGACTGGGTCGGCGAGCGCGACGACTCCTCGCAGGTCGACTGGCTCGCGTCCCAGAACGCCGGGCTGATTCGGGGAGACGGCGTCGTCGTCGACGAGGGCGTCGTCTCGGTCGACGACGAGGCACTTCACTACGACAAGCTCGTGATCGCGACCGGCTCGTCGCCGTTCATCCCGCCGATCGACGGCCTCGCGCAGGTGGACTACTGGACGAACGTCGAGGCGACGGAGACGCTCGAGGTGCCCGAACGGCTCGTCGTGCTCGGAAGCGGTCCGGTGGGCTGCGAGATCGCGCAGTTCTTCGCGCGCCTCGGCTCGCAGGTGACGATCGTCGAGGCGGGCATGCGCATTCTCGGGCGCGTCGACAGCGATGCGGCGCAGCTCGTCGAGGAATCGCTCCGCGAGGACGGCGTCCAGATCGTCCTCGACGCGCGCGCGACGGCGGCGACCGGCACGAGCCTGTCAATGGCGGATGGGCGCGAGCTGCCCTTCGACCGGCTGCTCGTCGCAACCGGGCGCATGGCGAACGTGGACGGGCTCGAGCCGCTCGGGCTCGAGATCTCGAGGCGCGGGATCGAGGTCGACGAGCGGCTGCGCGCGGCCGAGAACGTCTGGGCGATCGGCGACGTGACGGGCATCGCGCCGTTCACGCACGTCGGCAAGTACCACGCGCGCATCGCCGCCTACGACATGGTGGGCCGCGACGTGCGCGCCGACCATCGCGCCATCCCGGCGACGATCTTCACCGACCCGCAGGTCGCGGTGGTCGGCGACACCGAAGGCGGGGTCAGCTCGACCTACGACCTGACGAGCGTGCCCCGCCTTTCGACGTATCAGCATCCGAAGCAGCCGGGGTTTGTGAAGGTCGTCGCCGATCCGAAGCGCCGCGTGCTCACGGGCGCCGTGGCCGTCGGCCCGGAGTCGGGGGAGTGGCTGCAGCAGCTGACGCTCGCGATCCGCGCGGAGACCCCGATCGAGGTGCTGCTCGACGTCATCCAGCCCTACCCCACGTTCAGCGAGGGCGTCTTCCTCGCGCTGCGCGAGCTGAACCTCGACGTTTAAGTCGAATCTGATTCGGCGAAGCCGAACCAGATTCATGGGTTGCGCGCGCCACGGCGGACGAAGCCC
>CAZDEX010000387.1:0-1599 GCA_964504405.1 uncultured Gaiellales bacterium
GGGAGAGATCCTGGATCGCCAGGCGACGCGCGGCGAGGACGAGGTCGGCGCCGGCCTCGACATCGTCGATCCTGTGCGAAGGGGTCGAGGCATACGAGAGGCGGAACACCGCCTCAGGCGTGTCCGAACCTCCGGCCGCCATCGCCGATCCGGTGCGGGTGTCGATGAGGACGTAGCCTTCGTCGTCGGGGCCGCGTCGGCGAAGTGTGTCGAGCCCGGCGCGAACGCGCGACGGGCTGACGGGCTGACCTTTGAGCGAGCAAATGCCCAGGATCCCGCACACGCCGACCCAGGTTACCCCATAGGCATGCGCTAGCCTCGAGCGGCGTGAATGCCTCCGTCGCAGTCGTCATTCCGACGCGTGACCGCGGTCAGCTGCTCGTTCACGCGACACAGAGCGCGCTGGACGCGAGCCCGCCTTCGGTCGAGATCGTGATCGCCGACGGCGGATCCACCGACGGCTCGGTCGACCGGGCGGCCGCGCTCGATCCACGCGTTCGCGTGGTTCGCGGCCGCTACCGGAATGCAGCGGAGACGAGAAATGCCGGCGTCGCTGCAACCGATGCAGAGTTGATTGCGTTCCTCGACTCGGATGACCTGATGACGGCCGGCAAGCTCGCATGCCTCAAGCCGCTGTTCACGATTAGTGACGTCGTGCTCGCACACGGGCGCATGACGGTGATCGACGAGAACGGCGCCGTGGACGCACGGCTCACAGCCGACCACGCCCAGCTCTTCGAGAGGGCCGAGCGGCTCGGCACGGCGTACGACTGTCTTGCCCGCTGGTGCGCGATGTTCACGTCGGCCATCATGGTCCGCCGTTCTGCGTTCGACGAGCTCGGCGGCTACGACGAGTCGCTCGACGTGTTCGAGGATTGGGACCTGTACCTGCGGCTCTCGCTCCTGGGCTCGCTCGAATATGCGCATTGCGAAGCTGCGCGGTACCGCGTGTGGCCGGGCAACGTTGCGTGGGATCGAACCGCGCGCGGGATCATTGCAGTCGCCTCGAAGCACCTGCGCGATCTCCCACCGCTCGCCGAGGACGCCGCCCGGCGCGCTCGGTTCGGCTTCCTTCGGCGCCAAGCGGAGTCACATCACGTGCTGGTCGAGCTCTCCGAGGCCCGGCGGGCTGCGCTCGACGCCACACGGGTCGACACGACCGCGGCCCTGCGTGATTCGACGCTCCGCCGCGTACTGGTTCGCGGCGTGCTTCCGGCATCGGTGCTCCGACGGCGCCGGTCGTCTGCGGGTCGGCAGTAGGCTTTCCCTATGGGAGATGCCGCAAGCGAGCGCCCCTCGCGGCCGCTCCGGATCCTGTTCGTGCACCATCGGAGCGAGCTCGGCGGGGCGCCGTCGAGCCTCTCCTACCTGATCCGCGCACTCGACCGCGACCGGTACGAGCCGCACGTCTACTCGCCCGAAGGGCCTGCGGCCGATCTCTTCCGGAGCGCCGGGGCGATCGTGCACACGGGGCCGATCTCCACCTTCACGCACATCTGGGCGAGCGTCTACCGCGGGCGCCGTTGGCTGCTGTTCAGTCGCGAGCTCGGCCTCCTGCCGCGACACCTCGCCGCCTTCAGCCGCACGCTTCGCTCTCAG
>CAZDEX010000388.1:0-1594 GCA_964504405.1 uncultured Gaiellales bacterium
CGTCGACGCGTTGCTGATGCTCGGGCGCGAAGACGACGCGCGTGCGCTGTTCGAGAAGCTGCTCGGCGTGTCCAACGACCTCGGTCTGCTCTCCGAGGAGTACGACCCCGCCGAGAAGCGCCTGCTCGGCAACTTCCCCCAGGCGTTCACGCACGTCGGGCTCGTCAACTCTGCGTACAACCTCTCGAAGCACACGGGCCCGACGCATCAGCGCGGGCTGCGGCACGGCCCCGAGAGCCGCTGAGTCAGCGGTGGCCGAAGTGGTGGGCGCGCGGAAGGTCGCGTGCGACCTCCGCTTCGTTCGCCGCCTGGCGCGCGAGCGGGCCGAGCGACATCAGTGACGAGACGAGCAGGTTGATGTTGCGGCCGCTGCGCTCGAGCTTGCCCTTCGCGAGGATCAGCGGCTCGCCGCGCACGATCGCGCGGTGTTCCTCGTAGACCTTCGACGGGACGATCAGGTTCGCCTGGCCATGCTCATCCTCGAGGAGCATGAAGACGATCCCGTTCGCGGTCGCCGGGCGCTGCCGCGCAATCGCCATCCCCGCGACCTGGAGCACCGTGCCGTGCGGAGTCTCCGCGAGGTCCGCGCTCGTCGCGACGCCGGCCGGAAGGTGCGGGCGCAAGAGCTGCAACGGGTGCACACCGACCGAGAGCGAGGTGTGCTTGTAGTCGGCGAGCATCCGCTCCCACGGCGTCTGCTCGGGCAGCTCCGGCGTCTCGGCCGTCGGCTCGAGCGGAAGCGCGAGCTGGCGGTTGCCGCCGCCGACCGACTCGCCCCGCGCGGTCACGCCGAGCTGCCAGAGCAGCTCGCGACGTGGCCCCCACTCGTCGCAGGCGCCGGCGGCGACGAGCGCCTCGAGCACGTCCTGCTTCACCGACGCGCGCCGGGCGAGATCGCCGAGCGCGGTGTAGGGCTGCAGCGCGACGATCGCCTTCGCGTCCTCCTCGCCCACCGATTGCACGTAGGCGAGCCCGACGCGAACGGCGCCGTCCTCGATCGCGCACTGCGCCTCCGAGCGGTTGATGTGCGGCGCGCGCACCTCGACTCCGCGCCGCTGTGCGTCTCGGACGAGCGACGACGGTGGGTAGAAGCCCATCGGCTGCGCGTTCATGAGTGCACAGAGGAACTCCGCAGGGTAGTACCGCCGCAGCCACGCCGACTGGTACGCGAGCAGCGCGAACGCCGCGGCGTGCGATTTCGGAAAGCCGAACCCCGCGAAGCCGGCGACCTTGTCGTAGATCGTGTTCGCGAGCGGCTCGTCGATGCCGTTCGCCGCGCAGCCGTCGACGAAGCGCGGCCGCCACGCTTCGATCGCCTCCTCGCTCCGCTTGCGGCTCATCGCGCGGCGCAGTCCTTCGGCCTCGCCGATCGAGAAGCCCGCGGCGGCCATCGCGACGTCGAGCACCTGGTCCTGGAAGACGACGACACCGAGCGTGTCGCGCAGCGGCTCGCGCAGCGACTCGTGCTCGACCGGCGGTTCGAAGCTCGGGTCCTTGCGCTTCGCATGCCGGTGCTGCACGTATGGGTGCACCGCCTTGCCCTGAATCGGGCCCGGCCGGACGAGCGCGACCTGCACGGTCAGGTCGTCGAGGT
>CAZDEX010000389.1:0-1565 GCA_964504405.1 uncultured Gaiellales bacterium
TGCTCGCGTCCCGTCTGAAGTCGATCGAGAACTTCGCGGGGATCATGAACTTCCTGATGTTTCCCATGTTCTTCCTCTCGAGCGCTCTGTATCCGGCTTCCAACCTTCCCGGCTTCCTCCGGCCGTTCGTGCGCTCCGACCCGCTCACGTACATCGTCGACCTGATGCGACATCCGCTGCTCAACGGCCTTTACGCCGCGAACCTCAGCACCGACTACACGGCCGGGTTCGATGTGGCGATCCTGATCGTGATCAGCGCCCTGCTCCTCGCGCTCGCAAGTCTGCTCTTCGGCGAGGAAGATCACCTCGGCAAGATCCTGCTGACCGACGCGCCGCGACGCCCGTCGCAGGCGCAGACCTCGCGACCGTAGCCGAAGCCCCGTTCCCTGCGTTCAGGCGGAGAACGCACGGCGCTGTACGAGGAGACGAGGAAGCCCGGCGGCTCCGGCCCCTGTGGAGCGCTGCGCCGCTCGACGGAGCGGAAATCGCGGCAACTGTCGCGCCCCGAGCCGGACTCGAACGTCCGGCCTGCCCGCGATCCTGAGGTCATGATCCTCGCCGAGCTCGGCCGCCTCACACAATGGGAGGAACGCCACCGCCGACTGGTGAGCCGGCTCCTCCTCGTGCTCATCGCCACGCTGGTGATCGACGCCGCCGGCTCCGTGGGAACCTTCTTCCTGGAGCGCCACGTGCGCGGAGGGGACATCCACACGTTCTTTGACGCGGTCTTCTTCACGACGGTCCAGCTCCTGACCGTGTCCTCGCAGATCAAGAACCCGCTGACCGTCGGCGGCCGCGTGCTGGACGTCGTTTTGGAGATCTGGGCGGTGGTGGTCGTCGCGGGCTCTGCCGGGGCAATCGCCTCGTTCTTCCAGTCGGGCGACTCGTGACCGATGAGTTCGGCGGCCGGATGCGGTCGTACTCGCATCCACAACGAGCAGGAGGCTCGAGATGTCCAAGCTCCACGTGAACCGGGTCGGCCGCGTCGCGATCACCGTCGCCGACACCGACCGGGCGGTCGACTTCTACGTCGGCACGCTCGGCTTCGAGAAGACCGTCGACGAGTCCATGGGGCCCGACATGCGCTGGGTCGAGGTCTCCGTCGCCGGCTCGCCGACGACGATCGCGCTCGCACCGCCGCCGCAGGGCACCGAGGCCGGCGGCGCGCAGACGGGGATCATCCTCGACACGAGCGACGTCGATGCCGACCACGCCGCGTTGAAGGCAGCCGGCGTGGACGTCGACGACGAGATCGCCCGCTGGGGCGACCCGATCCCGCCGATGTTCTGGTTCCGCGACCCGGACGGCAACTCGCTCTGCGTCGTCCAGCCGACGACGTAATAGGCCGGCGCGCCCGCGACGACAGGAGTCAGCGCGCGACGCTCGCTGATGGCGCTCAACCCCGCGCGGGCGGGTTCCGATAGAAAGCCCACCGCTGTGAGCGTGCCCGTCGCCCAGACCCCGCCCGACGAACCGGAGCGCCTTGCGGAGCACTATGCCCTCGGGATCCTCGACACGGATCCCGCGGAGCCGTTCGACGACATCGTCCGCCTCGCGGCCGAGAT
>CAZDEX010000390.1:0-1542 GCA_964504405.1 uncultured Gaiellales bacterium
CGAGGTCGACCTCGTCGTCCACCTCGCCGCGCACGCGAAGGTGCATCAGCTCGTGCGCCAGCCGCACCGCGCACTCGAGAACACGATCATGACGTTCAACGTGCTCGAGTTCGCGCGCGGGCTCAACCTGCCGCTCGTGCACTCCTCGACGCGTGAGGTGTACGGCGACGTGCACCGCTTCGAGGAGTACGCCGAGGAGGCGGCCGACTTCGCGTACACCGAGAGCCCGTACTCCGCGTCGAAGATCGCGAGCGAGGCGTTCATCTACGCCTACGCACGCTGCTACGGCCTCAACTACCTCGTCTTTCGCTTCTCGAATGTGTACGGACGGTACGACTCCGACCTGTGGCGCATGGACCGCGTGCTGCCGCTGTGGATGCATCAGCTGTCGCGCGGCGAGCCGATCACGATCTTCGGCGGCGACCAGAAGGTGCTCGACTTCACCTACATCGACGACTGCGTCGACGGGATCGCGCGCGGGGCGTACGCGCTCGCGAATGGCACTGCCGCGAACCAGACGATCAACCTCGCCTACGGCCAGGGCAACACGCTCGTGCGCGCGGCCGAGCTGATCGCGCAGGAGCTCGGCGTCGACCCGAACGTCACCATCGCGCCTTCGCTCCTCGGTGAGGTGACGCACTACGTCGCCGACGTGCGCAAGGCGCACGACGTGCTCGGCTGGGCGCCGCGGACGCCGCTCGACGAGGGCATTCCGCGGGCGGTCGCGTGGTTCAAGGAGTGGCGCGCGCAGCATCCGGAGGACGACCGGCCGTTCGAGCGCGCGCAGAGCGCTGACGAGCTCGAGCACGGCTTCAAGCAGCCCGTCGAAGCTTGATCGCACTCTTCGGCCCGACGGCGTCCGGAAAGACGGCCGTCGCCGGGCTGCTCAGGGAGCGCCTGGGCGCGGAGGTGATCTCCGCCGACTCGGCGGCGCTGTACGAAGGCCTGCCGGTGATCACGGCGGCGCCGGAGTACCCGGCGAAGCTCGTTGGCATCGTCCCGCTCGCGCACGACGTCTCCGTCGCCGAGTACCAGCGCCTCGCGCACGCGGCGATCGACGAGGCGGAGCTGCCGCTGCTCGTGGGCGGCACCGGCCTCTACTTCCGGGCGGCCATCTCGGCGATGTCGATCCCGCCGCGCGGCCGCCGCGAGCACTGGCAGGCGGAGGTCGAGCGCCTCGGCCCGGAGCAGGCGCACGCGCTGCTCGCGGAGGTCGATCCGGCGGCTGCGGCGCGGGTCCACGCCAACGACCGCAAGCGGCTCGTGCGCGCGCTCGAGCTCGCAGAGGTGGGCGCGTCGCTCGCGCCGGACTCGGACGAGCTGTGGACCGAGGCCACGCGTGTGCCGACGACGATCGTCGCGCTCGACGTCCCGCTGGACGTGCTCGACGAGCGCATCGACGTTCGCACGCGCGCGATGGCCCGCGCCGGTGCGGCCGAGGAGGCGCAGCGCGCGTGGGCGGGCGCGCTGTCGGAGACCGCGCGCAGGGTGCTGGGGCTCGAGCAGTTCGCCACCCTGCCCGAGGACGACGCGGTGGAAGCG
>CAZDEX010000391.1:0-1516 GCA_964504405.1 uncultured Gaiellales bacterium
CAGCGTAGGCAGCATGATGGGTGTGCCATTGCTGAATGGCTTCACCAGTAAGTGGCTGCTCTATACGGCCGCTTTGCAAGCCGGTCAAATCATTCCCGCTCTCGCTGCGTGGGTGGTGAGTGTCGGCACGGTCTTCTCTTGTGTCAAAGCCACCAGTTCAGTCTTCCTGGGAGCAACAAACGAAAAAACTGAGAATGCCCATGAGGCTCCCGGATTCATGCTTTGGGGATTGGGATTCATCGGTGCCGGCAGTGTTGTCTTAGGACTCTTTCCGCAGCTTGCCGTTCGCTACATCATCAATCCGATTCTTCCCGCCATGGGGTTTGCAGCCAGCGTACATGTATCGGCTCTTGGCCTGACGAGCACAACCGGAAGCTGGTGGACCGTGGGTGGTCTGGTTCTACTGTTCATCTCGCTGGTCTTTGGCGGTGGGCTGGTTTACGCGCTGGCAAATTCAGCACGTGCCGTGGTGGTTGGCGGCAATATTGCCCTGGCCGGTGCTGGAGCTGGAGGCAGTATCTTCACCGGCGGAGAAGCGATGCCGGGATCAGGCAGGATGTCTGCATCGGACTTCTCCGCCATTCTCCGCCGTCAATGGAACCTCTTCTTTCAATGGATGGATGTCGATCGGTATTACCAGGCCATGTGGGAGAGCCTGATCTCCATTACTGGCTTGATTCGCAATGTGGCCGCCTGGTTTGAGGCAAGGGCCATCGGCTGCATTCTTGTTTTATCCTTCGGTCTCCTCTTCGCGACGAAGTGGCTGGCACCGCCGAGTGCAATCTTTGAAGCAGTTCAGGGCGCCGAAGCGATACCTCCTCCCATCATCATTGCCTGCGTTGTTGCGTGTTGTGCGCTCTGCGTGAGCACTTTGGCCTCGGAGGCATGGAGGCGCTTTGCTCCACTCATGATCTTGAGTGGGATCTCGGCTATTGGAGGCATGTTCCTCGTTGCGCCCTTCCTGCGGCTGACTTTACTGGAGATCGCTACCTTTCTGGCTGTGGCTCTGGTATGGCAATGCCTTGGGGAGCATCCGGCAACATGGACGTACACGGTAGCGGCGATAGGATCTGCCGTTAGCCTCATCTTTGGGCAATATCTTCTCCAATATGGAGATCAGGGCTGGGCACGATCTCTGCTGCTGTGTGGCTTCTTCCTGAAGTTGGCGATCGCGCCGCTGTTCCTCTGGCTGCCGCAAGTCGCGGAAGAATTGCCGGCAGTGGTTACAGGGCTAGTGATTGCAGTTTTAGATATTGCTGCTTTCGGCGAACTGTACGGTCTCACTCAGACGCATCCCTGGCTGCTGATTCCGCATGGACTATGGTGGGGTGCGGCAATCGGTTCGGCGCTGCTGGGATCGGTACTGATGTTGACACAGAAGAATCTGAAACGCCTGCTGGCTCTCTCGACCATTGAAGATATGGGCTACCTGCTTCTGGGGTTAGCTTCTGCAAGTCACATCGGGATGCAAGGAGCCATGCTCGGTGCTGCAGTGCATGCGCTGGCCAAGGCTCTC
>CAZDEX010000392.1:0-1504 GCA_964504405.1 uncultured Gaiellales bacterium
TGCCACGGCTCGAGCTGCTCGCCCGAGTCTCGCCCGAGCCCGTGCAGGAAGACGACGACCGCCTTCGTCTTGCCCTTCGGGTGCACGACCCAGTACTGGTCCTTGCCGATGCCGCTCGACACGAAGTGCGGCTGCCACGTCTTGCCGCAGCCCGCGAGCGCGAGCACGACGGCCGCGCTACTCGTCCAGGTCGACCAGCGCCGCACCGCCTGCCACACGGTCGCCCTCCTTGACGTGGACGGCCCGAACGGTCGCGTCATAGGGCGCAGTCAACGGCGTCTCCATCTTCATCGCCTCGAGTACGACGAGCGGGTCACGCGCTTTGACTGTCGAGCCTTCGTGAACGTTGACCTTGATCACGGTGCCTGGCATCGGTGCGACGACGGTGCTCGACTGTTCTCCCTGGTGGTGATCCGCGGGGGTATCGACGTCCGGCGGCGCCTGCGGCGCGGGTGACGGCAGGTTGAGGCGGAACGCGCCGCGCCAGACTTCGTCGGGCAGCGCGGCCGGTGGTGCGGAGAGAGGCGGGTGCTCGGTGAGGAACGCGGTCGACGTGTCGCCCGCGCGCAGCGCAGGATGCGCGACGAGCCAGCGGAGGAACGGCAGGTTCGTCGTCACGCCGCCGACCTCCGTCTCCGCCAGCGCGGCCGCGAGACGGTCGAGCGCCTCGTCCCGCGTGCCGCCCGTCGCGATCAGCTTCGCGATCATCGGGTCGTAGCCGGTGCCGACCTCGTCGCCTTCGGCGACCCCCGCGTCGACTCGCACGCCCGTCGGCAGGCGAAGCGTCTCGACGCGCCCCGCCTGCGGCAGGAACGTGCGCGGATCCTCCGCGTACAGCCGTACCTCGACCGCGTGCCCTTGCAGGCGTGGATTGCCCGGCAGGTCGAGCGGCTCCCCCTGCGCGATCCGCAGCTGCCACTGCACGAGGTCGACCCCCGTCACCGCTTCGGTCACCGGATGCTCGACCTGGATGCGCCCGTTCAGCTCGAGGAAGAAGAACTCGCGCCCGTCGAGCATGAACTCGGCGGTGCCTGCGCCGACGTAGCCGATCGCCTGCGCGAAACGCACGGCGGCGTCGCTCATGCGCGCGCGCAGGTCCGGATCGAGTGCGGGGGAGGGCGACTCCTCGAGCACCTTCTGGTGGCGCCGCTGCACCGAGCAGTCGCGCTCGCCGAGCGCGAGCACGGTGCCGTGCGCGTCGGCGAGGAGTTGGATCTCGACGTGCTTCGGGCGCTCGACGTAGCGCTCGAGGTAGACGCGGTCGTCGCCGAACGCCGCCTTCGCCTCGCGTTGCGCCGCCTCGATCGCCACCTCGAGCTCGGCAGGGTCACGGACGACGCGCATGCCGCGCCCACCACCGCCGGCCGCCGCCTTGACGATCAGCGGCGGGCCGTCCGCCTCCGGCACGGTCGGCACGCCCGCCTCGACGGCGATCCGCTTCGCGGCGAGCTTGTCTCCACCGGCGCGCAGCGCGTCCGGCGGCGGCCCGATCCAGGTCAGGCCC